>WTCC01000128.1 GCA_013138755.1 Gammaproteobacteria bacterium | reverse complement strand
GCTATAAGTACGAGCGGTAACTCTGAAAACGTGGTTATGGCTGTCGATGCAGCTCATGATAGAGAGATGAATATCATCGCGTTAAGTGGCAAGTCCGGTGGAGAATTAGGTGAACGACTGTCATTAAATGATATCGAGATACGTGTCCCTTCAGACTCAACTGCACGCATTCAGGAAGTTCATCTACTGGTCATCCACTGCATCTGTGACCTTGTCGATCATCAGCTAATAGGAGGTTAGAAATAGTTGGCAGTTGGCAGTTGGCAGTTGGCAGTTGGCAGTTGGCAGTTGGCAGTAATTTTTTAAAAATCCACCACCCCTGTAAAGCTTTTTGCTTTCATCTGATAACTGATGACTGCCAACTGCCAACTTTTTTTATTTCACAACCCGCAGACTAGGACGTTTCGGCTTATCCGGATCAGGGTCATTTTTATCATCGGGAGAAGTGCTAGCGCCATCATCTGCTGAGAACATCATTCCCTGACCATTTTCTTTTGCATAAACTGCCAATACCGCATCGATAGGCACATACAGCTCTCTCGACTTCCCTGAAAAGCGCGCGCTAAAAGTAACATCATCATCGCCTAAGACCAGGCCAGTGACCGCCATCGGAGCAATGTTGAGGATTATTTTACCGTTTTGCACATGTTCGTCGGGTACCTGCACACCATCGATCGCAACATCAACCAACAGATGAGGCGTCATGCCGTTATCAGCAATCCACTGATACATAGCACGAACAAGATAAGGGCGACTGGATGTCATCTGCATAGTACTTTTAAGTATAGCTCGATTCTGGAAAAAACCAGCTAGAGGATACTTGATTGATTTATAGAAAACGGTGCTTAGGCCTGTCTTCTATCGATTATAAGCGTAATTCCCGCTCAGACTCAGTCAGACTCAAGATAAAGCCTTCACGTTCGAAGAGGCGCTCTGCATAGCTATTAACCGCTTTCGCCTCGTCAGGTAACTCGATACCGTAATGACGCAAACGCCACAATATCGGTGCCACGCTAGCGTCGACCAAGGTGAAATCTTCACTCAGAAAATATGGCGTAACGGTAAAGATCTCGGCGATTGATGTAATGCTGTCAGCAAGCTCTTTTTTCGCTTTTGCCACAGCTTTCTCACCTTTAGTCTCGATGATTTCAACCAGAGGGTACCAGTCATGCTCTACCTGAAACAGAGCCATACGAGTCTGTGCACGCTGCACAGGCCCAACAGGCATCAATGGTGGGTGTGGGAAACGTTCTTCCAGATAATCCATGATGACGCGAGAGTTATATAACACGAGATCACGATCAACAAGCGTAGGTAAACTGCCATATGGATTCAAATCAATTAAATCCTCTGGCATTTTCTTAGGGTCAACAATGGTGATTTCATGAACGATATCTTTCTCGTTTAAAACGATACGAGTCCGATGACTTTCGATTGAAGCTGCTGATGTATATAAATTCATAGATTTACCATTAGATAGGAAGCAACAATACAATCTGTTGTTGCTGAATACCGACTCTGGACACGTACCCCGTGCCTCAGAGTCGACTTAAGTAGTGCTTACTAGTGAACGTCTTTCCAGTATTCTTTCTTCAGCGCATAAGCGAAACCAAAGAACACGATAAGGAACAACAACACTTTCCAACCCATGCTGCGACGTTCGACCTGCACTGGCTCAGCCATATAGACCATGAAGTTAGTCAGATCGCCAAGGAACATATCATATTCGACACGGCTTAATTTACCGGCTTGAATAGATTTCAGCTCAACGAGCTCATCATACTCGACTTCACCATGGACGACTGCTTCATAAACCGGCTCTTGCAGACCTTGTAGGCTCCATAGAACATGAGGCATGCCGACGTCAGGAAAAACCACATTATTAAACCCGGTTGGACGATCCTCGTCTACATAGAAACTACGTAAGTAAGTGTAGATCCAATCAGCACCACGCGCACGCGCAGCTAATGACAGATCAGGCACTGCTGTACCAAAAGCATTTTCTGCGTAATCATCAGTCATCGATACTATCATCAGATCACCAATTTTTGCTGGTGTACCTTTTTTATTGCGGGTATGAATCAACATAGCACGCACATCTTCCTCAGGTATTTCTAAATCTTTTGCGATGCGATTAAAACGCATGAATGATGCAGCGTGACAGCTATAACAATAATCGCCAAAAGCTTGCGCGCCACGTCTCAGTGACTCCTTATCGTTTATATCAATCGGTGCTTTATACAAGTGCGCACCACCTGATGCTGTCGCCAACGCTGGCACCAACATGACTGCCGCCATAAATAAAATCACTAATGTTTTCATGATGTCACCCTATCTGGAACTGGCTTGGTACTCTCATTCTTAGATGTGAAGAACAGAATAACAAAATACGCAAAATATAAGAATGAGAATAAACGAGATAAGAAAGTAATAGTCTCTGTTACAGGCTGCATAGCCAACCAGCCCAGTACAACAAAGCTGATACCAAACATAAGTAGGTTAAGCTTAAAGATAGTTGAGCGATAACGGATTGACTTCACTTTACAGCGATCGATCCATGGTAGGAAGAACAACACAACAATCGCGCCACCCATCGCACCAACACCCATCAACTTATCAGGCACCGCACGTAAGATCGCGTAGAAAGGTGTGAAGTACCATACAGGAGCGATATGCTCAGGTGTCTTCAACGGGTCAGAAGCAATAAAGTTTGCATGCTCTAACATGTAACCGCCACCATCAGGGAAGTAGAACAAAACCACACTGAAGAAGAACAGGAACACGACCACACCTACGATATCTTTAACAGAGTAATAAGGGTGGAAAGGAATGCCGTCTAATGGGATACCATCAGCACCTTTGTTTTTCTTGATCTCAACGCCGTCCGGGTTATTTGAGCCCACTTCATGCAAGGCAAGAATGTGTGCGATAACAAGGAACACCAGAACGAATGGTAAAGCGATAACGTGAAGCGCAAAGAAACGATTCAAAGTTGCATCACCGATAACGAAATCACCACGAATCCACAGCGTAAGGTCATCACCGATGACAGGAATCGCACTGAATAACGAAATAATTACCTGCGCACCCCAGTAAGACATCTGGCCCCATGGCAACAAGTAGCCCATGAACGCTTCAGCCATCAACGCAAGGTAGATGAACATACCAAATAGCCATATGAGTTCACGAGGCTTTTTGTATGAGCCATACATCAGGCCACGTAGCATATGCAGGTAGACCACGACAAAGAATGCAGTTGCACCAGTTGAATGGATATAACGGATCAACCAGCCGTAAGGCACGTCACGCATGATGTATTCAACAGACGCAAACGCCATCGCAGCATCTGGTTTGTAATGCATGGTCAAAAATATTCCAGAGACAATCTGAATCACCAGCACCATCAATGCTAATGAACCAAAGAAGTACCAGAAATTGAAATTTTTCGGTGTGTAGTATTTAGCGAGATGATCGTTCCACATTTTCGTTGCTGGGAAACGCTCATCTATCCAGTTCATTAAATTGCTCATTACGCAGCCTCCCCATCAACACCAATCACTATGACGTTGTCACTTAAATATTTATGCGGTGGTACAACCAGATTTGTTGGTGCAGGTACACCCTGGTAAACACGGCCAGCCAGATCAAATTTAGAACTATGACAAGGACAGAAGAAACCACCCAACCAATCAGCCCCCAGATCTACTGCTGCGATATCTGGGCGAAAAGTTGGCGAACAGCCTAGATGCGTGCATATACCAACAATCACTGCAATTTCCGGCTTGATAGAACGGTTTGCGTTTTGCGCATACTCCGGCTGTTGATCAATATTCTCAGAAGCAGGGTCACGAAGCTTGTCATCAAGCGTGACAAGATCAGAAAGTGCTTTAGCTGAACGCTTAACAATCCAGACTGGCTTACTCTGCCACTCGACGATCATCAGACGACCTTCTTCTAGCTTGCTGATGTCAACTTCTACGGGAGCACCCGCATTCTTTGCTCTTTCGCTAGGCATCCACGAGGATAAAAATGGAACCGCTACAAAACCAGCACCTACTGCTGCAACCACTGAAGTGGATGCCACCAGAAAACGACGTCGGCCTGTATCTACATTGTTAGTAGACATATTGGATATCTCCAAATATTAAATAAAAATTCTGTTTGAAGTCAGTGACAAACATCAAATTAATTCTGCTCACACTGATTAATTCACACAACCTGGCTTACGTCCCTTCTTCAGTAATCGCTGTGATTCGACTTGTTTTTACACAAATCCACATGTAAAACAGGAACGTACCGGTTGCAAGCGGCGCATAGAATAGCGTAAATTAGCATTTTAGCCAAGTTTAATATAATAAACATAAAGAAAACAAAGAGATATAATAATTTCATGCAAAAACACAAGCGCTCTTTTCTGTATTTTTTCTCCTGGCTACTGATTGGCGTTTTTTTCGGCCTGATTATTTTACTTGCTCGCGGTGATATCAGTCTGACAATAAACCAGAACAAAGGCACTCAGGACCATGCATTAAGCGTGAAAAAGCCCCCTCAAAGCAAGCACAGTGGATACGCCGATGCCGTCATGCGAGCTGCACCGGCTGTCGTCAGCATACAAACGATAAACTGGGTAGATCCAGATCCTGATGAAAACGCTTCTGAAGATGTCATCCAACGGTTTTTAAGCAAAAAATCACCACATCGTCCCAGAAAAAAAGCTGAAACTGGTTCTGGTTCGGGCGTAATCATTAAAAAGAGCGGATATATCCTGACCAATTATCACGTTATTTCGAATCGAGACGAAGTACGCGTTAGATTGAATGATGGACGGGTTGCCGTCGCTGAACTGATCGGTACAGACCCGGACACTGATCTAGCCGTATTAAAGATAGATTTAAAAGATCTACCTGCACTCAGCATCGCTGATGTAACCAAATTGAGAGTCGGAGACATCGTACTAGCAATCGGCGATCCTTTTGCAATTGGACAGACCGTTACACAGGGCATCGTTAGCGCAACGGGTAGGACCAGGGTCTCTCAGAACACTTACGAAGACTTTATCCAAACCGACGCAGCGATCAATCCCGGAAACTCTGGCGGCGCACTGATCAATGTGGATGGCGAAATCGTCGGCATCAATTCAAACATTTACTCCAGTACTGGCAACTATCAAGGTATCAGCTTTTCCATACCGATTGACCTTGCTCAACAGGTGGCCGAACAGATTATTGCGAACGGTACCGTCGTACGCGGATGGTTGGGCGTTGAAGGACAGGAATTGACACCGCAGATATTACGTTCTGTTGAATTAGATTCCATGCACGGTATTTTGATTACCAATGTTGATAAAAACGGCCCGGGATATTATGCCGGCTTAATGAGTGGAGACATCATCACTTCGATTAACCGCCAAGAAATTATTAGCACAAATGACATCATAAACTTGATTGCCGCCGGAAGGCCTGGTGACAAATTTTTAATCGATGGCATTCGACGACGACAAAGTTTTGTTACGACAGCCATCTTAGGACAGAGACCGTTAATGAGCCGCCAACGCATCATCAATGATGGGGAAAAATAAATAGCCCTCAGGTTTTACATCTTTACAACAATATCTTGCGCAATTGAAATAGCATATACGATGACGACAAAATACGTTATCTGATATTCATTGCTTTCGATAGTGCTGATACAAACGCCTGATTTTCTTCTGGAGAACCAACAGTCACTCGTAAACAATCCTTCAAAAGACCCGTATCAGCTTTCATGTTTTTTATGAGCACACCTGATTTTTTTATACTGTCAAAAACATCGTTAGCGCTTTCAGCACCCTCTCCATTCAATACTCTAAACAAAATAAAATTCGCCTGGCTTGGGAAAACTTGCAAACCAGACATCGCGCTCATCTTCGTCATCAACAGTTCTCGTTCGTCACGAATTAGTTTCGCCTGCTGATTTAAAACCTCAACATTATCCAATACAAACTCTGCAGAGATCTGTGTCAATACATTTATATTATAAGGTAATCGTATCTTATCGATCTCTCTAATGATGTCTGGATGACCACATAGCAATCCCATCCTCAAACCTGCCAGACCCATTTTAGATACTGTACGCATTACCAATAAATTATCATATCGTGTTAGACGGTCCATAAAACTCGATTGCGCAAATGGGTGATACGCTTCATCCAATACGACCATGCCAGGAGCTAAAGCAATAATCTCTTCGATGTCTTTTTCGCTGTAACAATTTGCTGACGGATTATTAGGGTATGCGACAAATATAATGGCTGGACTGTTCTGCTGAATCGATCGACGAGTCTTTTCCATGTCGATCGTAAAATCATCACGCAGAGGAACACCAACATATTCCAGACCTACGAAAGCCGCGATCATTTTATACATGACGAACCCAGGGTCAAACGACATCAAACAGACATCGTTATCACCTTCATGATCAGCGACCGCCATCGCGAGCATCTGTATCAACTCGTCGGAACCATTGCCCAACACGATAGACTTACCTGCAGGGACTTGCATTACCTGTGAAAGTTTTTCGCGCAATCGACTCGCCGAAGGATCCGGGTAACGGTTGAGATCTGCCTTACTCAATTCAACTTGTAGCTTAGATTTCAAGTCATCAGGTAACTGATATGGGTTTTCCATCGCGTCTAACTTAATTAGACCACTGGCATCTGCCACGTGATAAGCCTGGATTTCCTTGATAACTGGGCGAATCCAGTTTAATGATTTCTCTAACACATCTTTCTCGAATATCTAATCAGCAAGTATTATACGTTTTGTAACACAAGAATAAAAACAACTTCTCCACAGAACTCGGTGCCGTATAACATCCATAGATTAAAAAATTTATATCTTTAACCTTGAAATAAAAAATTATATCTACAGATTAATTAACAGAAACAAATACTTTATAGGAGGTCATTATCATGAGCTTAGTACGATACAACAATCCGTGGAATTTATTAAATAACTTGCAACGCGAACTTTACGACCCTGCACTTAACAATAACTACAGCGATGATGCTTCGGTAGCAACAGCTAACTGGACACCATCTGTTGATATCAGCGAAAACGACAAAGCATTTACCCTGTTAGCCGATATACCTGGTGTTAACCCTGATAACATCGATATCTCTATGGAAAAAGGCGTGCTGACCATAAAAGGTGAGCGCAATGCTGAGAGCGTTGAAGAAGGTGAAAACTATCGCCGCGTCGAAAGGCAAAACGGTCAATTTTATCGACGCTTCACACTGCCAGACAGTGCCGATGCCGATAAGATAGAAGCAAAGTCGGAGCACGGTGTTTTACGCATCACTATTCCAAAACAAGAGGTTGCCGTTTCACGCCGTATAGAAGTGAAACATTGATATAGAGACACGAAGGATTGAAATAAAACATTAATTCCTCAACTAAAAAAGCCCGCTGATCAGCGGGCTTTTTTATAAATATGTGGAAGCGATTGCAATGAAATAAGACGTTACTTCTTAATACGATACTCTGCTGAGCGAGCATGCGCAGTTAAACCTTCACCATGCGCCAGTATAGATGCCGTTTTTCCTAACTCAGAAGCACCATCAGCTGAACAGCCGATCAAACTCGTGCGTTTTTGAAAATCATACACACCTAGAGGCGACGAAAAACGTGCGGTACCTGACGTCGGTAAAACGTGATTTGGACCTGCGCAATAATCGCCTAAAGCCTCAGCGGTATAACGCCCCATAAATATAGCCCCCGCGTGGCGAATTTTCTTAGCCCAAGCTTCAGCATCATCAACAGATAATTCCAGATGTTCAGGCGCAATATGATTAGCAACTTCTATCGCTTGCTCCATATCTGTCACAGAGATAATAATGGCTCGATTTTCCAGTGACGTTCGGATGATATCTTTTCGTGGCATCTCTTCGAGTAAACGCTCGATGCTCTGCTTAACTTGCTCAATAAAGTCTTCGTCTGGGCAGATTAAAATAGATTGCGCTTCTTCATCATGCTCTGCCTGTGAAAACAGATCCATCGCAATCCAGTCAGGGTCTGTTTTTCCATCACAGACCACCAGAATTTCTGACGGGCCGGCAATCATATCGATACCAACAACACCAAATACCATGCGCTTAGCCGTCGCTACAAAGGAATTACCAGGGCCGGTAATCTTATCGACCTTTGGCACTGTCTCTGTGCCGTATGCAAGCGCCGCTACGGCCTGTGCACCGCCGATAGTAAACACACGGTCAACACCTGCGACCGCTGCAGCTGCCATGACTAGTTGATTCACTTCACCATCAGGCGTCGGCACCACCATGATCAACTCAGGAACACCGGCAACTTTTGCTGGAATCGCATTCATCAAGACAGAAGAAGGATAAGCCGCTTTACCACCGGGCACATACAGACCCACACGATCCATCGGATTAATGCTCTGTCCTAATATCGTTCCATCTGCTTCAGTAAATGACCAGGACTCTAGCTTCTGATGTTCTGCATAATCTCGTATACGTTGCGCTGCTGTTTCCAGAGCTTCACGCTGCTCGTCACCAATCGAGTCTAATGCCTGTTGTAATTGCTCTTTATTTAGCTCGAACTCACTCGCATCCGCTAAAGACATACGATCGAACTTGTTAGTGTATTCGATAACAGCCGCGTTACCGCGTTTTTTCACATCGATAAGAATATCCGCAACAATCTTAGCGATGTCACCATCGATACTGGCTTCCCACGCAAGCAATTTATCTAACTGCTGGTAAAAATTAGCGTCGGAATAACTTAATGAGGAAATATTTAACATACTAGAGAAACTAACAACAGTAATTATGCAACAGCAGCGCTGATCTGATCGATGATAGCACTGATTTTTTCGTGTTTCATTTTCATAGACGCTTTGTTAACGACCAGACGCGAACTGATGTCAGCGATGTGGTCGACAGGCTTTAAACCGTTGGCCTTTAACGTATTACCCGTATCGACAACATCAACAATTAAATCTGACAGACCAACAATTGGGCCCAACTCCATTGATCCATAAAGTTTGATCAGCTCGATCTGCTCACCGCGTGATTCAAAATAACGTTTAGCAACATTGGTGAACTTAGTCGCCACACGCAGACGTCCGCTAACTCTTGGCTTTGGCTCAATCAGACCTGCAGTCATTAATTTGCACTTGGCTATCTTAAGGTCCAACGGCTCATACAAACCTTCACCGCCATGCTCAAGTAACACATCTTTACCTGCAACACCTAGATCAGCTGCACCAAACTGCACATAAGTAGGCACATCGGTGGCTCGGATAATCACTAACTTCACGTCATCATGATTGGTATCGAGAATTAACTTACGGCTTTTATCAGGATCATCAGCAGGCACGATATCGGCGGCGGCTAATAGAGGGAGCGTTTCTTTGTAGATTCTTCCTTTTGAGAGAGCGATGGTAATCATAACGACAGTGAATAACGAATAGTTAATAGTGAATAGTTTTTCATTGCTTCTTTTTCTTAGCTGTATTTATGCTTGCTGTAAGTATCTTTATCAACTCACTTATATCTGGTTGTATATTTTCGTACATTTTCTTCGTTATATATTCTGAATCTTTTAGTAACAA
>WTCC01000326.1 GCA_013138755.1 Gammaproteobacteria bacterium | reverse complement strand
TGACGACCTCTGCTCGCATCATCGAAGCAAACATCGTGCTCTGCCCACGACCGACACCACGTTCAGGATATGTCTCTTTATGTGTAGCCAAACCTTCTATCACCCATGAAGGCTGAAACAGATTAGGGAATAATAAAAAGAATCGACCAAAGATATTTCTTAAAAATTCCGGAGACCCGTCGCTTTTATCCAGATGAACGATGTGCGTATATTCATGAAATATCAGGGTTGTTAACCAGTCATCAAAATCTTCCAGCGTATCGACGCTGGTTGGTGGCGCCAGAAATATAACTGTACGATTAAAAAATATCGGTGTGGCAAAGCCATTAGGCTGATCAGTTTCGTCACTGAGGATGACGTGAGTTTTTTCCTTTGGATACCAATCCAGTTCGGCTGTTAAACGCAGATGTGCTGCTTCTGCTATTACTAATGCTCTCTCGGCAATAGCTTTATTGCCATCGGCAAAATGTACGTACAGGTGCTCACTCTCGATCGTTTTCCAGTCGAGACCAGGGTCAACAGCGAATACATTTTTGCTTACCAGTAACAGGCATGTCAGTACTACAATAATTTGCTTCAATCTAGATACCCAAATTATTTTCTTATGCCCAACACGATAAACGATAAACCGACTGCAGCCACTATCGATGACAACATTGGCGCACTAAAAACTATCGCAGCAGAACCTGCTGATGAGTAAATAATTGCTGCAGCTACCAACATACTAGAACCGCTGATAACACTTAAACTACGCTGACTGTTTTGTTTTATTTCTTCACGAATTTTTTCTAGTTCTCTGGCCTGCTTTAACTGATACTCCCCATCGGCGAATGCTTTCAAACCCTTATACACCAGACCCGGCATCTCTGGCATTTTTTCGACCAGATACGGCATGTCTTCTTTAAGGTTTCGCAACATCGCCTTTACGCCAACTTGCTCTTCCATCCATTTCTCTAAAAATGGTTTAGCCGTCTTCCACAGATCAAGATCAGGATACAACTGCCTGCCCAAACCTTCGATGTTTAACAATGTTTTCTGCAACAGAACTAACTGCGGCTGAACTTCCATATTAAAGCGACGTGCAGTCTGAAATAGCCTTAATAATAACTGCCCAAATGAAATCTCTTTTAATGGCTTCTCGAAGATGGGCTCACAGACGCTACGAATCGCAGACTCGAACTCATCGACTCGTGTGTGTGACGGCACCCAGCCCGATTCCACATGTAGCTTTGCCACCTTATAATAATCGCGCTGAAAAAATGCCAGGAAATTTTCCGCCAGATAACGCTTATCCGTCTGGCTCAACGTACCCATGATGCCGAAATCTACTGCTATATATTTTGGTCGCTTAGGGTTATCTGTATCGACAAAAATATTACCGGGATGCATATCAGCATGGAAAAAATTATGGCTGAAGACCTGGGTGAAAAATATCTCAACACCCATGGCGGCTAATCGCTCCATATCCGTGCCCTGATCTATTAAGCTCTGGATATTCCTAATAGGCGTGCCATACACGCGTTCCATGACCAGAACATTCTTTCGCACGAAATCCCAATGTATCAACGGCACGTATAAGTCACTGGAGCCTTCAAAATTTCGGCGCAGCTGACTTGCATTAGCTGCTTCACGCATCAGGTCCAGCTCATCGAGAATCGTTTTTTCATATTCTTCGATAACTTCTACTGGCCTTAAACGACGAAGCTGCGAAGAATATTTCGCAGCCAGTTCAGCGATGATGTACAACAATGATATGTCGCGTTTGATAACAGGCAGCACGTCCGGTCGCAAAACCTTAACGACGACATCCTCTCCCGTTTTTAAAACCGCACCATGCACCTGTGCTATCGACGCTGAAGCAAGCGGTTCTTCTTCAAAAGATTTAAATAACTCTTCTACGGTGCCGCCATACGCTTTTTCGATTAACTCTTTCGCTTGTTTATTGGAAAATGGTGGAACATTGTCCTGCAGCTGTTGAAGTTCGTCAGCGATATCGTCCGCCAGCAAATCTCGACGAGTCGATAGCATCTGACCAAACTTGATGAATATAGGCCCTAAGTCTTCCAATGCCTCACGCATTCGAACCGCTCGAGGCTTACGCTTACGACGGAACCAGTTCCATGGAAAAATATAAATAACTAAACGAAATGGCCGAAATAGATGTGTCGCAAAAATAATATCATCCAGACCATGCTTCATTAACACCCAGTTAATGCGTAACATTCTTATAAATTGGCCAGGACTTAACATTCGCATTATATTATTTCTGTCGTATTAAATTTATTTTAGCTTGTAATCGATCGACATCATTCCTTATCTTGTCGACAGCGTCATTAAAGATATCTAGCTCTGTCTCTGTAACCACATCTCGACTTTCTTCCTGTAAGTATTCGCTTATGCTCGAAGTCACAGAATTAATCGAATCTTTACCCCATCGCCCAATTTTTTCACCTGACTGTTGAACCTGATAAGCAAGCGAATCACCTATCACTTCTGCCAATGGTTCAGTCCAATCGATATCCATCTGTGAAAATACTTTCTTAAACTGATGCCCTAATCGTGTGTTGCCGACTATCTCAACTTCACCTTTTAATAGCATAGTTGCTGCGTCTTTCACCAAACCCAGCTTAAACAGAGATAATGGTGAGCCACGTAAAGTGGTGTCTACATCCCCATCATAATGTGTATCGACACTAATACCTTGCTCACCGGGAAACACATAGAGGTTTTTACCTGTGCCAATCATTTCAATCTTTATGACTTTACCGTTAAATTCTGCCAGCTTACCCAGGACTTCCGGATCTAGTTTCAAATAGCGATTAATGGCGGCTTCTACTAATAACATAACGGTAATCTGTGGTTAGTTCGTAGCATCATAAATAGTCATCAAACTATATCTTGAAGCCTTTATGCAGGGCTACGATACCTCCCGTCATATTATGGTAGCTACAGCGCTCAAAACCGCTATCGATCATTAACTGCTTCAACGTCTCCTGATCAGGGTGCATACGGATCGATTCAGCAAGATAACGGTAGCTCTCTTCATCGTTCGCGATCAACTTGCCCATCTTCGGTAAGATGTTAAATGAGTAGAAATCGTAAATTTTATCCAGACCCGGTACTACTGGCTTCGAAAACTCCAGTATCAATAAACGCCCGCCCGGTTTTAGTACTCGATACATCGACTGTAACGCTTTATCCTGATGCGTAACATTGCGCAGACCAAAAGCGATGGTAATACAATCGAAACTATTATCTTCAAACGGTAGCTCTTCCGCATTGGCTTCAACAAAATCAATATTGCCAGCAAAACCTTTATCAAGTAACCGCTTACGCCCTTCTTCTAGCATAGCCGCATTAATATCTGAGATAACTATTTTACCCGTTGGCCCAACCTGTTTTGACATCTGCATAGTGAGGTCACCGGTACCGCCCGCAACATCCAGCGCTTTATCGCCAGGTTTCAATCCCGTATGTTGCATAGCAATTTTTTTCCAGATACGGTGGACACCAAGCGACATGACATCATTCATGATGTCATATTTGCTCGCCACTGAATCAAACACACCCGCAACCAACGTTTCCTTTTCGTTTTCATCAACGGTCTGGTAACCAAAATGTGTTTCTTTTTTTGTCATGGAAGCAACCTCTACTAACTAATTATCAAGCGTCTCTAATCTATTATTCTGCGCTCATGGCCTGCCGCTTTCAGGCGATCCAGGTAGTCTTGCCACTTCTCTGTGTATTCAGAGCCCAATTCGTACAGATACTCCCATGTATAGAGACCGGTGTCATGCTTATCATCGAAGACAAATTTCAGCGCATAATTACCTTGCGCCTCGATGGCTTCGATAGTCACCTCTTCTTTATTTAACTGTAAAATTTCCTGCCCCGGGCCATGGCCCGTTACTTCTGCAGACGGTGAATAGACACGGAGATATTCACATGGCAACTGGTGGACAACGCCGCCCTCATATTCTATTTCTAGAACTCGACTCTTCTGGTGCAGATTAATATTGATTGGTTTTGTCATACATGTTCTCTTTTGCGCTAATACGCTTAATATCTAAAGTAATACCCGATTTTTACTGCTGTGATTATAAAATGTAACGACTCAAGTCTTCATCCACAATTAACTCACCCAAACTATCATTCACGTAAGCAGCATCGATTGTAATTGATCCACCTGCTTGATCCGACGCTGAAAAAGACACCTCTTCTAGCAGCCTCTCCATTATAGTGTGTAACCGCCTCGCACCTATATTTTCAGTGCTCTCATTAACCGAAAAAGCAGATTGGGCAATCTGCTTGATACCGTCTTCAGTAAAATCGATGGTTAGACCTTCAGTGTCTAACAACGCTTTATACTGAATCGTTAAAGCAGCATCTGGCTCCGTCAAAATACGCTCAAAATCTTCGGCGTTTAACGCTTTCAACTCTACACGTATCGGCAGACGACCCTGTAACTCCGGGATAAGATCGCTGGGCTTGGTCAGATGAAACGCACCTGAAGCAATAAACAAAATATGATCCGTTTTTACCATGCCGTATTTTGTTGTTACCGTACAACCTTCTACCAGCGGTAACAGATCTCGCTGCACACCTTCACGAGAGACATCGGCACCGCCAACACTATCAGCGCGTTTAGCCACTTTATCAATCTCATCAATAAAAACGATACCATTTTGTTCAGCATTTTCTACTGCTCGGGCCTTGATATCATCCTCTTTGATTAATTTTGCTGCCTCTTCGTCAAGAATAATATCTCGTGCTTTATCGATCCGAAGTTTACTGCTCTTCTTTTTATCACTGCCCATGTTTTGAAACATGCCTTGCAGCTGAGAAGTCATCTCTTCCATACCAGGCGGCGCCATGATTTCTACACCCATAGGCGAAACCGATATCTCTAGCTCGATCTCTTTATCATCAAGCTCGCCATTACGCAGCTTTTCTCTAAATTTCTGCCGTGTACTGTTACCAGCGTTATCGTCAGGCTCGCCGAACTCATTTCTCGCTGGCGGTAATAACGCATCTAAAATACGATCTTCTGCTGTAGCCTCCGCCAGGTGCCGAACTTTAGTCATCTCCTGCTCTCGCGTCGTTTTTATCGACATGTCGACAAGATCGCGTATTATCGAGTCAACTTCCCTTCCAACATAGCCAACTTCGGTGAATTTAGTTGCCTCAACTTTAACGAATGGTGCGTTTGCTAAATGTGCCAGACGGCGTGCAATCTCAGTCTTACCAACCCCCGTAGGACCAATCATCAAAATGTTTTTTGGTGTAATCTCATTACGCAACTCTTCATCAAGCTGCATTCGACGCCAGCGGTTGCGCAAGGCGATTGCCACAGCACGTTTCGCGTCGTCCTGACCAACGATGTGTTTATTTAATTCCTGAACAATTTCACGGGGTGTCATCTCAGACATATAATATTATCCTTCTTTAACTTGCAGCTAAAATCTTTAAATTTCTTCTATCGTACGCGATTGATTGGTGTAGATGCAAATATCACCGGCAACTCCCAAACTTTTCTCAACAATATCTCTTGCTGATAGTTTCGTGCTATCAAACAGCGCTCGCGCAGCTGATTGCGCATAAGGCCCACCTGAACCTATCGCAATTAAATCATCGTGGGCTTCGATCACATCGCCTGTACCTGAAATCAACAACGATGCTTCCGCATCCGCCACGATTAGCATCGCCTCAAGCTTTCGCAATACCCGGTCTGTACGCCATTCTTTAGCCAACTCCACCGCAGCACGTTTTAATTGACCACTATGGCGTTCCAGCATAGCCTCAAAACGCTCTAGCAAAGTAAATGCATCAGCCGTTGCACCGGCAAAACCAACGATTACTTTATCGCTATAGATCTTTCTAACCTTGGTGGCATTGCTCTTCATCACTGTATTACCCAGTGTTACCTGACCATCGCCACCAACAACAACAACGCCATCACGGCGCACGGTGAGGATGGTTGTACCGTGAAATGTTTCCACTGACTTCACTCCAAAATCGTTACGTTCACTACAGACAGATTTCGTCTGCGAATAAAAAGGAGAATTTTACACTATGGAGAGAGATGCTCATACCATAAGCGGTTTGGGGTTACTTTTTATCTCTGGCATTACTAATGACTATTGGTCGTAAGTTATTCGCAGACCAACAGGATGTAACAATTACAGGAACGCCTTATCGACTCAGCAGTTATGGCTGCGGGCGTTCAAAAGTCCACTGCTTATCATCAGACAAGGATTTATTAAATTGATAACCGCCTAATTTGAACCTCTTAAGGTCCTCCGGCTTCTCAACACGGTTTCGAATTATGTAGTCCGCCATCATGCCACGAGCGCGTTTTGCGAAAATGGCAACCACGCGTGTTTTACCTTCTTTGGTTTCTTTAAACGTTATATTCAAAAGCCGGCCTTCGAGTAACTTAGGTTTCACCGATTTAAAATATTCGTTCGAGGCAAGGTTCACCAAAACCGGCTCCTGCTGTTTTTTGAGCTCTTTATTTATGCTTTTAGTTATACGGTCATCCCAAAACTGATACAGGTTTTCACCACGATCATTTTTTAATTTGGTTTTCATCTCTAGTCGATACGGCTGTATCAGATCCAGCGGGCGCAAACAACCATAGAGACCCGACAATATTCTCATATGATCTTGCGCATAACTAAAATCATCTTCAGTAAACTTTTCCAGATCCAGGCCGCCATAAACATCACCCTTGAAAGCGAACAACGCCTGTTTAGAATTTTTTGTAGTAAACGGCGTTTTGAATGATTTAAACCTGCCGACATTCAGATTTGCGATATTTTCACTCACCGACATCATCTCCTGAACCTGTTTGCTGTTTATTTTTCGCAGCTCTTTTATCAGTAGTTCTGAATCTTTCAGATCCACAGGTTTACTGTGTTTTTTCGTCAATGACGGTTCAATAAAGTCTTGTCCTTTAGATGGTGACAGGGTGATTAACATTCGTTTCTCGCGGCAGGTCCTGGTCGACCCTAACATTAAAAAATCCAATTATAATGTACTGTTTATACAGGTGCGACTAAATTATTTTTTTCTTGCGCGAGGGTGGGCGCTGTCATACACGCCGGCAAGATGCTGAAAATCCAGATGTGTGTAGATCTGTGTAGTGGTTAGATTCGCATGGCCCAGTAATTCTTGCACTGCACGTAAGTCTTTAGATGATTCGAGGATGTGTGAGGCAAACGAATGTCGCAACATGTGTGGATAAACATTGGTATTCAGGTTTTTATTTACCGCCATCTTCTTCAGTCTTTTTTGAATACTGCTGTTACTCACTCTGACGCCGCGCTGACTTACGAAAATCGCTTTTTCATCAGCGTCTG
Organism: Gammaproteobacteria bacterium; assembly: GCA_013138755.1. Lineage (GTDB taxonomy): Bacteria > Pseudomonadota > Gammaproteobacteria > SZUA-229 > SZUA-229. The sequence continues at coordinate 8,020 of WTCC01000326.1, read as the reverse complement.
CCATTTTTTGACGATATCTTAGCCATATCTCTAATGCCTGCTTTGCCTTTCGGCCAAAAGGAATACGTCTTTGTTTTTCACCTTTACCGGTAACGGTGACTATCTGTTGTTGCCAATCAATATCCTGCAGGTTTATGCCGCTCAATTCTGATAACCGCAAGCCACAGGCATACATTAACTCCATCATAGCGATATCACGACAGATCAACGGTTTACTGCCTGCTTGTTTGTCGCTGCCAGAAGCATCTAACAGCTGATTAATCTCATCAACATTTAAAGTTTTAGGTAGCCGTTTGGCTGCTTTTGGTGCGGGGATACCGGTAGCTGGATTATGTGTTGCCCGTTGATGTCGGCATAAATAGTTGAATAAACTTCGGATAGTCGACAACCAGCGCTGTAGGCTTTTTCCTGACAACCCCTGGCGATGTAACAACGACACACTCTGACGGATGTCAGCCTGTTTTATGTCGTCCCAGTTAATGACGGCTTGCTCATCAAGCTTCAGGCAGCGCAAAAAATGATTCAGATCACGTTGATAAGCTTTTACCGTATGCAGAGAATAGCGCTTTTCGGCCTGCAGATAACTGAAGAATTTTTCGAGGTCATCTTTGAGGGTTACAGCTGACATTATGACTTATAGCTGCAGCTATTTTTCCAGGTGTACCGCTAAAGACGCGCTGATCAGATCACCTATCTGAGAAAGAAACTCTGTCCCCATCGAGGTACTAAAACGCTCGGCATCACTAGCGCCTAAACCAATCAGACCGAGATTTGCACCTGCGACCAACGGAATAACCGCAACTGAAGCAATATCGTCAGCGTCGTCTGCAAACAAATAGGTTTTTTGTTCATCGGTTGATCTGCCACAAACGGTGTTCTTATGCGCTAACATCGTTTTAAATGCGACTAGTGCCTCGTCGTTCACATCAACGAACAATCCCGCTGACTGTTGGATTTTTTCTTTATCATCAGAAAAAAGTTTGATAACCGCATAATCTGCCGATAGCTCACGACTTAGAGCATCGAGCACGATACTGATCACCTCATCGTGATCACGCGCGGCAAACAAGTGTAATGCGAGATTATGCCGACTGGTTGCCAGGCGTTCATTATCTCTGGCCACATTCATTAATTCACGCAGATGATTATCTTGTGTTTTAACTTTTTCGCGCAGAACAGCAACCTGTTTTTCGATCAGTGAAACCGCTCCACCACTGTGATGAGGCACATCAAGCTCTGCCAATAGTTCCGGATGACGGTGCAATATATCCGGACACTCACGCAACAGGCTAATCAGCTGTAGATCTACCGCTAATTGTTGTTCCCGTTTGGTCGGTGCTCCATCATTCGTTAACTCTTCGTTTATTATTTTTGTTTTACTCACAATTAATGTTCCCCTGAAAAACTGTTGTTGCCGGTCCAGTCATTAGTAATACGCTACCTTCACCGCTCCAGCTAATGTTCAGATCACCGCCATGCAGATGCACTGTCACTTGCTCATCTAGCCTGTTCAGCATACGCCCTATCGCCACGGCGGCACATGCACCTGTCCCACATGCTTTGGTTTCACCTACACCGCGTTCATATACCCGTAGTCTTATTTCATTACGATTAATGATCTGCATAAAGCCTGCATTTACACGATTCGGAAACATCGGATGACTTTCTATGGCCTGCCCTAATGCATCGATATCGATATCGTCAATGCCATCCACCACCATCACTGCATGTGGATTTCCCATCGATACAGCACCTATAGCATAAACCGTATCATTCACCACCAGATCATAGGTTTCCGCGCGATTATCTTGCAAAAATGGCAGACTATCTGGATTAAAATTTGGCACACCCATGTTCACTGTCACCTGGTCAGATTTCACGACTAACTCGATGAGTCCACTTGAAGTTGCCACAGAGATAACATCGTTTGTGGTCAAACCTTGCTGCCTGACAAACAATGCGAAGCATCGCGCACCGTTGCCGCATTGCTCGACCTCGCCACCATCTGCATTAAAAATACGATAGCCAAACTCTGCTCGTGCATCTGTAGATTTTTCGACCAATAGCAATTGATCACATCCCACACCAAAATGCCGGTCTGCAATCGCTTTTATCTGCTCGCCTGTTAGATTCACCTGCTGTGAAATAGCATCGATAACGACAAAATCATTACCCAGGCCATGCATTTTTGTAAACTGTATCAGCATTACTGTCTTAAGCCACCGAATCTCTCATGTTTTATTAACAACAATGATATTAAAGCCTTTCCACACAAATTTATAGTTAATGTTTTCTCAGAAAAGCAGCGCTCCATGATGAATAATTAACTTTCATTCCAGGCATAAAAAAGCCGCCTTCAAAGGCGGCTTTTTTTCAAGCGAGTGAGTATTTTAAATATACTACTCTACGAATATATTATTCGCCGCCTGGAACGGTAGTCAAACCAAGAATTTCCCAATCTTGCATACCACCACGATACCATTTGATCTTGTGCGCTGGGTAACCAAATTTCAACAGATTTTTGATGTTGTTTGGTGATTGACCACACCACATACCATTACAGAACATGACCAGTGTTTTTGCCTTAGAGAAATTTAACAAGCCTTCGTTCTCTGTAACGCCAAAACTCTCTTCCATAATTTCAAGGATAGAGATAGGGTCAGCACCTTTTGCTGGGTTTAATTTTGTCCAGGGAAGATTTACTGCACCTGGAATCGTGCCTTTTTTAACCCAATCCGGTGTACGTGAATCCACAACCAAAATCGTGTCGTCGCCGCCAGACATCTTTGCGATGTAATCAATCATTTCTACTTCAGCAATCGTTTCTACACCTGGTGCCAAAACTGCTGGTTGAATACAAAACGGTGGACACGGTCGCGACGTTTTTGCAAAAGCAGGGTTCACCGTGTTCTTATTATCCTGATTACGTGAAATGGTTGCATCTTTACCATTATGTTTAACGGCAACTTCCATTACACCTTTGCTAATACCTACTGGTTTGCCAGCAGCATTAACGTTGGCAGAGAATACTAAGCTTGCTGCAAACGCAGCGACTATTAATTTTGATTTCATTATTAAGACTCCTAAAGTTTTAATAGATTTGATTTATATTTTTTTATTGTGTACTGCTAATCGACAACTCTTTAAATTATTCCAGAGTTATTCACAATCGGGCTCTTCTTCCTCTTCCTCTTCCTCTTCGGGACTTTTTCCATCGCCAGTTTCAGAACTTGGTTCAGCTTCACTAAAAACACTGCATGATGTGTGATCAATGCCACTTACTGATGCCATAGACGTCGCGCTAAAACCAATTAAGGCCAAAAGTATAAGTAATTTTTTTAACTGGCCCATGGTCAGCTCCTAAATATCTATAACACTAATCAAAGAAGAGTAGCAGAGAATATAGAAAAACATTAGGACAAAATGGCAGACCATCATAGAAATAATCACCTATTATGTCAGGCTCTGAAGCGGAGGCTGTTTTTCACCTATTTTAAATGCTGTACAACGTTGTTTGTTGACAGCGAATGAAGGTGATAAAAAACAGGCCAATGTTAAGCGCTCACCGCTTTCGACTTTAGTGACCAGATGCGGCACACTGCAATTATTAACCAGAGCCATATGAGCTGCCGGCTTATGGCGCTGCCCCCCGTCAGTAACAAAAAAGCCACCGGTATATTCCTTGCTGAAATGGAAGACGATAGTGGCAAGGTAATCTGGGCTACTGTCTTTGTCCTTATGCTCGCCAATATAATCGCCTTTAAACATTCGATTTGCCTGACAACGACGCAGACATAACTTCTCTGTACCAGCAAACTGTTTGTAAAAGCGGAGCATCTTTGGACTCATGACGATGGCAGCGACTGCAGTTGAAAAATCATTCAACGCTTTCGGCGCCCCGATATCATTATAATAGCGACTCACCCACACAGAATGGCATTCGTCAGCATCTCCACCGATAATGTGCTCGTACTCACTGCTGACAAGCAATGTTAATAAATCCTGCCACTCTGTCTTTGTTAGCGGGATATCATTCTCATCAAACAAAATCGTGGGCTGTGTCTCGATATCGTATTGTGCCTGTATATTCACACTCTTAATATCCGTTTTTAATCATTACGTCTAAACGCCTACCATCAATCATCTAAAACTGATTCATTCTCGAAGAGTGACTCTATTGTTTCGCGTTGACGGACTACTTGCGCCTTGTCCCCGTCAATCATTATTTCAGCGACACGCGGTCTCGAGTTATAGTTCGAACTCATCGTAAAGCCATAAGCACCCGCCGAACGGATAACCAGACAGTCACCTTGTTCGAGAGCCAGCTCTCTGGATTTGCCTAAAAAATCTCCCGTTTCACAGATCGGACCAACCACATCATAAGTTTTTTTAACCGCCGAAGAGGTTTCTACAACTCGCTCTATTCTTTGCCAGGCATCATACAATGCAGGCCGCATCAAATCATTCATGGCAGCATCTACCACTGCAAAGTTTTTGTCTTCATTATGTTTCAGAAATAAAACTTCCGTTAGCAAGATACCCGCATTACCCACTATCGCGCGTCCGGGCTCTATCAATATTTCAAAATCACGCCCCGTAAGACGATGCAATACCGCGGCCATCTGCTCTTCAGGCAATGGCGGTTTTTCATTTTGATAACAGATACCCAGACCGCCGCCTAAATCCAGATGATGTAATTTAATACCTTTCTCTTCCAGCCTGTCGACCAGTGACAAAACCCGATCCAGCGCATCGACAAAAGGCGCTATTTCTGTCAGCTGTGACCCGATGTGACAGTCTACTCCGACGATTTTAAGGTGTTTTGAATCAGCAATACTTTGATATACGTCAATCGCATCATCGATAGCGATACCAAACTTATTATCTTTTAACCCGGTTGATATGTACGGGTGCGTTTTCGCGTCAACGTCTGGATTAACGCGTAATGAAACCGGTGCTTGCACACCTTTTTCCGCAGCAACCTGCTCCAGCAGCTTTAGCTCTGCTTGTGATTCGACATTGAAACAACGAATGCCTTCATCCATTGCGCGCGCCATTTCTTCAGCCGTTTTTCCGACACCTGAAAAAACAATTTTATCGGCGCTGCCACCTGCTTGTAGCACCCGCTCCAACTCACCCATTGAAACGATGTCAAAACCTGAACCTAATTTAGCCAGGATATTAAGTACCGCAAGATTAGAATTTGCCTTTACGGCGTAACAGACTAGATGCGGCCGATTTCCCAATGCCGAGTCAAACGCTTTCCAGTGACGTTCGATAGTGGCTCGCGAGTAGACATAACAGGGCGTACCCCATTGCTCAATATTCGCGTTGATATCAACATCTTCTGCCCATAATCGACCATCTTTGTAACTGAAATAATCCATGCTTAACTATTTTATAACCTTTAATTTGTTTGTTTTGTTGTGGTTTCTGTTTCATCTGGCAGATAAAGATCACCCTGCATACCGCAAGCCGATAACATTAACACCCAGCTCAAAATTAAAATTTTCACTCGCTTTACTCATGTCCTGATTGTCGTTTTCGATTAGTATTGCAATATTAACCTAAAACCAACGATTACTTTACGGCTAAAACAACATGTCTGAACTTGACTCCATCATCATTGAAACACGTGCAGATCCAGACGTCGCTATTATCTGGTTGCACGGCTTAGGCGCCGATGGCAATGACTTTGTCCCTATCGTTGAACAATTACAATTGCCCTCACATATGGGCATACGATTTATATTCCCACACGCACCCGTACGCCCGATTACGATTAATCAAGGATACCAAATGCCGGGCTGGTATGACATCAGTAGTCTCTCCATCGTGGATCAAGAGGATGAAGCCGGCATAAATGAATCCTCCGCTATCTTAAAACACCTGTGTGAAGAACAAGAAGCCCAGGGTATCCACGCCAGCAACATTGTTGTTGCCGGATTTTCACAAGGTGGCGCCATCGCTCTTCACTGTGGCTGTCGCTACCCCAAACCACTGGCAGGTATCATGGCTCTCTCAACCTATCTTGCACTACCAGACAACCTCGCCGATGAGATATCTGAATGTGTGACAGAAACACCGGTATTTATGGCTCACGGCAGACAAGATGAAGTGGTCGCTTATGAGTATGGAATGCAGGGTAAAGAGCTCCTGGATGAAAACGGTATCGACGTCCACTGGCATGAATATGACATGGGGCATGCTGTTTGTGGTGAAGAAATTAACCATATACGTCAATGGCTTATGGATATATTGTAACTATTCCTTACAAGGCCTCCACAAGTCTGTATTTTTTAATCCCTTAAGAATTTTAAAATAAGTTCGCCTTTATCTGCCTCATTAGCTATTATTTAAGTCATAGTTTGAACATCTTTGTTAGTGATAGCGTTTAACTTATGAGTAAGACGGAATTAAAATTAAGCATTGATATCGCGCCAGCTGAACCTCTTTGGAAGCTAGCGCCAACCCGTGACGAAGATGGCGGACCGGTCAGTGATGTCTTAATGATCATACCCAAACTCAAAACAAAGCCTGAACAACATATAAAAGATACGCTAGCCAACATCGAATTTGCACTCAAACAATACAAAGATGAAGTTTTATTTGCCAACCTTGATATGAAACTAAATACCTTATGGGTCTCATTCAAGGCAGTACCTGGCGTCTATGTCGATATCGTCTCCGCTTTAAAAGCCAGTGTACCGGAAGCCGTTCTCGTGGGTGATTCTCACTCACGCCTGCAAAAAGATTAAACCAAAGGAATTATCATGTCTCAAGCTGCCATGGATGCAGGTGCATTCGCTGAAATGAAAGAATTAATGGGAAGCTCTTTTATAGAGATTATTGCCATGTGTCTACAAAACTTGCCGGAACAGCTGATGCAGGTTGAAGCGGCAATAAAATCTCAGGATGCAGACGCCTTGTTCAATGTCGCCCACATAATGAAAAGCTCTTGCGGCAGCATCGGTGCCTTTGGCCTGGCGGAAAAAATTGAAGTGATCGAACTAATCGGTCGTGATGGTACTACTAATGTATCTGAACAGGCATATGAAGAGTTGCTCAGCTTCGCCACACAGGTTATTTCCATTCTTACCACTGAGCTCGCCGCCGACGGCGCATAGACCTAGCCGTTACAATCCTTATTCTGCTCGTCTTATGAAGGGCGCCCACTTTTAATCCATCGAATTCCGGTATTCCAGCGGCGACTTCCCTGTCCATTTTTTAAACGCTCGGGAAAAAGCACTCTGCTCTGAAAAGCCTAACAAAAAAGCAATATCACTCATCCTGTTCATTGGGTTTTCTATGTATTGCTTAGCCACCATTTCGCGCACGGTGTCTAATAAAAATCTAAAAGTGGTTTGGTGTTCCTGCAGACGTCGCTGCATACTGCGTTCACTCAAATTTAACTCGCTCGCAACCAGTCCATCCGTTACTTGTCCGTCTGGTAGGTTTTCCAAAATAATGTTCTTGACCTGATCGACGATGTCACCCTTTTTTATTTCGATGAGGTATTTCATTAACATCTCATCATGCATCAGTGCTATCTGTTTATTTGCTGACGATAATTCAGCATCAGCGTCCGCTCTAGCGATGGTTATACTGTCTATTTCTGCATCAAAGCGAACCTCACTCCGGAAAAAACTGTCGATTGCGGCTTTATCATCCGGCTCATCACGCGCCAGGCATATTTCCGACGCGACCAGCTCGTCACCATAATTAAATCGACACATATGCAGCACGACAGCAATAATTAAGGTGTGTTGTTGTGGTTTGATATCAACCGAATCATCGATGAAGAAGCTGAGCTTTAAGCCCGCCGGGGTATCTTCTAATTTGGTATTTAAACCCTGACTGACCGTATGTATATAACGGTCCACTCTGCCCATAGCTCGACGCAACGTCGAACTGACCAGCCAGGCGTAACCCAGCGCACCCATCATCGACGGGTGCCAGTGTTTCACCATCTTGACGCCGAAGGTCGGGTCGTCGATAACCATAACTGCTTGTTCCCACA
>WTCC01000293.1 GCA_013138755.1 Gammaproteobacteria bacterium | reverse complement strand
TAATTCTGACATGGTGAATAGATTTCTTTATACTGGTTCGTAATAGATGGACATATCTTACACTACACGGATGAGTAGCCAAAATGGAACTTGCGCAAAAGCTGTTATCTGCTTTATTCCCTTCCCGTTGCATATTATGCCGTCAGACAGTACGAATAGCAGCTATCAATCCAAATATTGAAGTCTGCCGCGATTGTTATAAAATTTTGCCGCACAATGACAATAACTGCGTGAGATGTGCATTACCGCTTCCTGTGGATATTGGTAGTCAGATATTGTGTGGCAGGTGTATCAAGAAAACGCCATCCTATGATTATTCTTGTAGCGTGTTTCGTTATGAAAGTGACATCATTAACCTTATCCATCAACTAAAATTTGGTGAAAAAATTAGTTATGCTAGATCTATCGGTGAGATATTGTTGGCATCTTTTGAGAGTGATTTATTAGAAAAGCATGGCGCGCCAGATTGTATTATACCGGTGCCTATACATGATAGGCGTCTGCGCGGGCGTGGCTACAATCAGTCAATTGAAATTGCACGCGTTATGGCAAAAAAATTGGCTATACCAATAGCGTATGATGCCGTCGTAAAAAAGCATAGCACGTTGGCGCAATCTGGATTAAATGCGAAGGAAAGACAGAAAAACATTAAAAACGCTTTTGACGTGATTAATGTAGAAAATTATAAACATGTGTTGATCGTTGATGATGTGGTCACAACGGGTTCGACGGTTAATGAGATAGCAAAGGCATTAAAGAAAAATGGTGTTGATAGGGTGGGAGTGTTGAGTATTGCGCGTGCCCCGGTGAAAAATTAGTTTTTGACTGTTTGTTTTTTTCAATATTTTAATAGTGGCGAGATTATATGATTGTTTTCATTGAATTAATCGGTGGCTTGCGTGATATGGCGATGTATTACAATGCATCAAATAGGATGCTTATTTGTAATTAGGCGGTAAAAATATCTACTAGTATTTATATAATGGATTCTTATAATTGAATGCTCTATATCATGTTAATAGGAGGGGCTAAGATGACGAAAAAAATACTTTTACTTATTACCTCTGTAGCTATCATTAGTGCATCTTGTTACGCAGGTGACTCTCAACAAATATTTAATTCAACTAAGACACTTGAAGGTGATTGGGTGCTGTCAGTAGCTAACAAACAGCAAGGTAAAGCAACAAAACATAAACTCGTTGCGCCATTGGTAGGTGCAGATACAGTTGCAATGAACTTTAAGCTTGTTGGTAAAGGCAGTACCGTACAGGAGTCCCTGCTCCCGGGCACAAAAAAAGAGATGGTTTCAATGTATCACTGCAAAGATGAAAAATGCTCGCAGGTGAAAGCCACACATTATTGCGTAAAACAAAATCAACCGGAGATGTTAGCTGATCCAGCAAGTACCACAAGCAATCTTATTTATAATTGTGATATGAGTACTGAATTATGCCAATCTGGTCAGGATCACATACATAAGATTACACATAATACTTCAAGTAATGGTGATCACCTCATAACTACTTATACAAGCTGGAAGGATGGTGAATTTCTAAAGGACTCTATTTATCATTTTGACCGAAAGTAATCTAAGCTCTAACAGGTCATTCACTCACACCGACTGTTTTATACGCCGCGTCATTTCTTTCTGCTCTGTATGAAACGGCCGGTTAATTAAAACGATTTTTTTTAAAAACATAATGATTTTTACCGCTTATGAAGCTTAAATATTTCTTGTCATTATGTGGCGCACTATTCTTTTCTATATTTATTGCCGCTAAAAACAACCTATTAATAAATGATAGGATTTCATTTATATTCTCTGATGATTATGTTTTTTACCTGAGCTTGTTTTTTATTTTTATGGGTTACTATATTTCAACTAAAGAAAATAAAGAGCGAAAATAAAATTTTACTCAGTGCTTTGATAATCGGATGAAAGAATCTATTAAGAAAAAAGGTCTTGATGATGAATTTTATACGGCTGAAAAGTGTCACATTACTGAGCTGTGTAACTCGGCCGATGATCCTGATGTATCAATCGCTAAAGCTAGAGTAGAGCCAGGGATTACCACTAACTGGCATCGTCTCAAAGCTACTAGTGAGCGTTACTGTATCCTTTCTGGAATTGGTGTCGTCGAGATAGGAGAATTACCGCCCCAGGAAGTTTGTTGTGGCGATGTTGTTGTCATCCCGCCAATGTGCCGTCAGCGAATCACTAATACTGGAACAGAAGATTTAATATTTTTAGCTATTTGCTCTCCTCGGTTTTTGCCGGGTAATTATGAGGATATTTAAGGCAGTGTCTATGGCTAGTTGTGTCTGATCCTCGTGTTGCTTTATATCATTGATAATTAGTATACTTTTATAATATATTTATAGGGTGGTCTGTAATGAGAGGGACGGCCGGGGGGCAAGATATGTCGATTTGCAATACGTCTTCAGATGTGACACGACGTAATAAATTCAAGTGTCCGGTTAACGGTAAGCAATATGCCTGGGTGTCTGATAAAACAATTCTGTTGCACATAAAGGAGCCGTGGAGCTGGGATAGTAAAAAGCAGGATTACTATTTTTGTGAGGATCCAGAATGCGATGTGGTTTACTTTGGCGAAGATGAATCAATCATCACTAAATCTGCAGTGCGTACAGTTGTCGGCATTAAAGAGAAATCTGATAATGCTTTGATCTGTTATTGTTTCGGTGTGACCAGGCGAGCATCAACTGATTCTCAAATAAAATCATTCGTTATAAAAAATACAAAAGACCACACTTGTGCATGCGAGATTCGTAATCCTTCCGGTCGTTGTTGTTTAAAAGATTTTCCTTGAGTATGTGAGTCTGGAGCCACTGTTGTATAAAGAAATACTTAGTGCGATTGCTATCGTGCTTACCTTCGTTGCATTCTACCCATATATACGCTCGATCATGCGAGATGAAACAAAGCCACATGTGTTCTCCTGGGTTATCTGGGGAACAACGACGTTTGTCGTCTTTCTTGCACAGCTGGATGGTGGCGGTGGAGTCGGGGCATGGCCGATAGGTGTTTCAGGAAGTATCACACTATTCGTTGCTATTATTGCTTACATAAAAAGAGCAGATGTAACTGTCACCAGAATGGACTGGTTGTTTTTTGTCTCGGCACTATCTTCTCTACCATTCTGGTATCTCACCTCTGATCCTTTATGGGCAGTTATTATTCTGACGACGGTAGATGTGCTGGGCTTTGGTCCAACGGTCAGAAAGTCATATAGTCAGCCGTACTCTGAATCACTGACATTTTTCGCAATTTTTACAGTACGAAATTTAATGGTGATCCTGGCGCTGGAAAATTATTCGATGACCACAGTGTTGTTTCCTGCTACGGTGGCCGCGGCGTGTATTGCGCTTATGGTAATGATGGCTTATCGAAGGAGAACGCTGGTACGATGAGTTGATATAAGTGATTACGGAGTGCTGTATTGATAATCCAGCATCACACTGACGAATAACACAAAGCCAAGCCAGTTATTATTCAAAAAAGCTTTAAAGCAAAGCTCGCGTTTTCTGTCTTTGATTAAATATTGCTGGTACCCAGAAAACAGGGCTGCAGCAGCGACGCCTAGATAATAGAAGTATCCCAATTCAGCACGTTGGCCGATGAGTATCAGGTTAAAGATAAGTAGCACTTGTATGATGCCGATGATCAATTTATCTTGATTACCGAATAAGACAGCTGTTGATTTAACGCCAATCTTTATATCGTCATCGTAATCGACCATAGCGTACATGGTGTCGTATGCGGTGGCCCATAAGATGGTTGCCAGAAAAAGCAGCCAGGTTACAGCGGTGATCTCATTTGCCTGGGCGGTGTATGCCATGGGGGCCGACCAACCAAAGGCTGCGCCCAGATGTACCTGTGGCAGGTAGTGGTAACGTTTCATGAAAGGATAACTGACGGCAAGCAAGATACCGCCTAATGACATTAAGATTGTCAGCGTGTTCATGAATAACACCAGAACAAATGCGATTAAGCTCAGTGAGGCGAATATTATCAGGGTTTCAGTTTCGCTAATCTTACCTGATGCGAGCGGCCTATCTTTGGTGCGTTCGACCTTGTCATCGATATGACGGTCTGCATAATCATTGATGGCGCAGCCTGCAGAGCGCATCAATATAACGCCCAGTACAAATACGAATAACACCAACGGGTCTGGCCAGCCCTCGGCAGCTATCCATAAAGCAATGAGTGTAGGCCATAATAGTAAAAGGATACCGACGGGTTTATCTAAACGTACCAGCTGTGAATAGAGAACGGCTTTGTCATAAAGGTTTGCTGTGTTCGGTGGTAATTTCATTGATGGTGAGTTTACCCGATTCTGTTCGATTATCCCGAGATGTTATTGTTAAAATTAATCGTATCAGTGGTATAGTTTTACTGTCATTAACGATAGCTGAAATCATGAAAAATATTCGTTCTTTTGAAGACTACGCACCAGAAATTGATGAAACTGTTTTCATCGATGAAAGTGCCGTGGTTACAGGTAATGTCGTAATCGGTAAAGATAGTTCGGTCTGGCCATGTTGTTCGGTTCGTGGTGATATTCATTCGATAAGGATCGGTGAGCGCAGTAACATTCAGGATGGCAGTATCTTGCATGTGACACATGATAGTGAATATGCACCAGGTGGTGGGAAATTGTCGGTTGGTAATGATGTCACGGTGGGGCACAACGTCATATTGCATGCCTGTACGGTTGAAGATTTTTGCTTGATTGGCATGGGTTCGGTGGTACTTGATGGTGCGGTTATCCAGCGAGGTGCAATGATCGGTGCCGGCAGTCTGGTACCGCCAAATAAAGTGTTAGAGGGTGGTTACATGTGGCTAGGCAGTCCGGTGAAAAAAGTGCGAGAACTAACGGGCAAAGAAAAAAGTTTTCTCGAATATTCAGCCAGTCATTATGTGGCTCTTAAAAATCGTCACTTTGCTTAAGTTTTGTTATTTTCGGTTATTCCAGTAATAAATAGGCAGAACTTAGTGCTGCAACACTGATTTTATAGCCATTTGTCGTAAATCTGTCATCTATGTTCTATAAACAACAGTTATTGTCATATCTTGTCTATACTCGTTTTGAAACATATCTAACTTATTGATTGATTTGGAATTAGTCTATCTATGCCGGCGAAAAGAAAAACATCTTCAAATATCATTTCTCTTAACGATAGTCTCTTGGCAAAAGAGACTGAGATCGAGTTGCTCCAGCAGACTTTTACAGAGATTGGTAGTGAGCTCAATCTGGATAAAGTTTTTCAGATTGTCGCTGATCGTGCGCGTGAATTAATCGATGCAGAAACCCTGTTGATCCCACTACTTGATAGCAACAATACGACTTACACTTATCGCGGTGGTGCAGGCGAGAATGTGAAAGAGATTGTTGGTGAATCACTGCCTTTAGAATATGGCATCTGTGGTTGGGTCTGGAAGCATAAAAGACCCTGGTGGCAGGGTATGTTGAACGAACTCAATGCCGATGAACAAAAACTCTGGAAAAGTGAAGTCGGTCAGACAATACTTGTTCCGTTGCAGGGAAAACGCCAATTTCTAGGAGGCATCGTTGGCCACAATAAGATAAACGGCGATAGCTTTGATAAGAATGATCTACATCTATTGCAGCTATTTGCCAGTATCGTGTCCATCGCGATAGAAAATGCGATGTCTGTTAAGAGCATGGAAGAATCGCAAGAATTAAATGAAGATTATCGTTTAAAGCTAGAGACCTTAAACAAACAGCTTGTCGACAATAGTAAAGAACTGGAGTATCTATCTCTATATGATGCGATAACAGCGCTACCAAATAGGTCGTTATTTTATGATCGTCTGAACCGTGATATTTCCATCGCGGAAAAAAACGATGAGGAGATTTCTATCCTGTTGATCGGTATTGATAGTTTCAAAGATATCAATGAAGCTTTAGGACATGATCGTGGTGATGATCTACTGAGCAAGATCGCACGTCGCTTCGAGGGTGTGATTAAAGAAAATGAAACATTAGCGCGTCTAGGTGGTGATGAATTTATTATCGTATTACCGGGCTGCAGTCAGGATGAATCGCTTAAGCGCGCTGAGGAGTTTATCGATAGTTTGAAAGGTCCCTTCAATGTGCATCAAAATAAAGTAGTGGTCAATGCGAGTATCGGGATTTCGAATTATCCTGAACACGGTAATAACATCAGTAATCTGTTGAGTCATGCTGATTTTGCGATGTATGAAGCAAAAAGCAATAAACAGGATATCAGTGTCTACAACCCGGGTAGTGACTATATGGCGCAAGGCCGACTGGCTTTGCTTGCTGATGTGCGCCATGCCTTAAAAGAGAAGCAGTTTGAATTGCACTATCAGCCAAAGATAAACACTGAAAGTGGACAAGTTGTGGCGGCTGAAGCTTTAGGGCGTTGGTATAGCGTAAAACGCGGCAATGTACCGCCTAATATTTTTATCGGCGTGCTCGAACAGAATGGCTTGATCGATGAATATACCTATTGGGCTATCGAGACGGCGTTGAAGCAAGCAAGGGAGTGGTTGAGTGGTTGTAGTGTTATGCGCATAGCTGTAAACCTGTCGCCACAGACACTGATGCATCCTGATTTTATCGTTAATATCGATAAGATTATTAAAGATAAAAAAGATGGTGAACTATTAACGTTCGA
>WTCC01000110.1 GCA_013138755.1 Gammaproteobacteria bacterium | reverse complement strand
TAAGCAATACCAGGCGTAGGTATAGGTCCAAGCAGCTCTACATCAACGCCAGCCGCTGACAGACCGGCTTCGAGTGCAGATTCAAACATATAGCCTGAAATACGAGTATCCTTGCCAATTACTACTCGGTTAACCTGACCTTTAGTATTATCATGCGATGCGAGCACACGGCCAACAGCCCAGCCTAACTTGAGCACCTTATCAGGGCTCATCAAACCTTCGCCGACCTTGCCCCTTATACCATCCGTACCAAAATATTTTTTTGCCATCTTAATTCCTGCTTAAAACGTCTAATTCTATTATCCGACTGCCGCACACAATTTCAAGGCATCACAAGTCTCTGCCACATCGTGCACCCGAAAAAATCGTGCCCCTTTATAATACGCAATAACTGCCGCCGATATACTGGCAACCAGTCTCTCTTCAACATCCCGCTCCAGCAACTGGCCAAACATACTCTTCCTCGAAACACCAACCAGAACCGGATAGCCCAGCGCACAAAACTGTTTCATCTCTTTTAATAAAGATAGGTTATTTTTCAGATTTTTGCCGAATCCAAAGCCCGGATCAAGAATAATTTTATCTTTAGATATTCCTGCTTCGATGCAAAAACTGGCACGCTTGGTCAAATACTGCTTTACTTCCACAACCACATCATCATACTGCGGTTTATCCTGCATCGTCTGAGGTGTTCCTTGTTTATGCATCAAGCACACTGATGCCTGATATCTTGCGCACACTTCAACTGCGCCTTCAGTCTGCAGCGCATTGACATCATTGACCATACTAGCACCTGCTTCAATCGCGGCCTGCATAACCTCTGGCTTACTGGTATCAATTGAAATAGCCACATCAGTATTGTCGCGAAGTTTTTCAATAACCGGTATCACTCGCTCCAACTCTTCGGCCAGCGAAACGACTGATGCACCTGGACGAGTCGATTCACCACCGATATCGATAACTTCTGCACCGTCTTCTTGCATCTGTAATGCATGACGCAAGGCATTATCAACCTTTGAAAACTTACCGCCATCTGAAAACGAATCGGGAGTGACGTTTAGTATGCCCATTACTACCCAATGATCAGCTTGAATTTTTTTTAATATTTCCTGCACAACGATTCAAAAATACTTATTTATTAAACCAGCCATAAACAAAAAAGGGGCCAAGCCCCTTTTTTACATCCCAACTAGTCAGAGGCAACAATTAATGTTGTCCTGCCGGCCCACCGATCGAACCATCCTTAGAAGAACCTTTCTTTTCTTTCTTATCAGGACTAGAAGTGTTTACATTATCATTATCATCGTCATCAAGATCAAGATCAATCCAGTCTTTAGGTGCAGGTACCGATTCACCTGCCATTAACGCATCGATCTGATGAGCATCGATGGTTTCGTATTTCATCAACGCGTCTGTCATCGCGTGAAGGACATCCATATGTTCTTTTAAGATTTTTTCTGCGCGCTGATAATTACGATCGATAAGAGATCGGATTTCTTCATCAATAATACGCGCGGTATCGTCACCCATATTTTTGTGTTGCGTTACCGAACGACCAAGAAATACTTCGCCTTCATCTTCAGAATACGTTAATGGCCCCAACCGCTCAGATAAGCCCCACTTAGTCACCATGTTTCGAGATAAGCTTGTTGCGCGTTCAATATCATTCGACGCACCTGTCGTTACACTGTCTTTACCATAGATCAGCTCTTCAGCAATACGACCACCGAATAAACTGGATATCTGGCTTTCCAAATGCTGCTTACTGTGGCTATAGCGGTCTTCCTCAGGCAAGAACATAGTCACACCAAGTGCACGACCACGAGGGATAATGCTCACCTTATAAACTGGATCATGATCAGGCACTAAACGGCCAACGATAGCGTGTCCAGCTTCGTGGTAGGCAGTCAATTTCTTTTCTTTCTCAGACATGACCATCGATTTACGCTCAGCGCCCATCATAATTTTGTCTTTAGCTCGTTCAAAATGGGCCATGGTGACGGTCTTGCCGTTTTCACGAGCAGCAAACAATGCCGCTTCGTTGACTAAATTGGCTAAATCAGCACCTGAAAAACCAGGTGTACCACGAGCAATAATCGCAGGTCTTACATTATCGTCTACAGGAATCTTGCGCATGTGTACTTTAAGAATTTGTTCACGGCCACGAATATCGGGCAATGGCACAACCACCTGACGATCAAAACGACCCGGTCTTAACAATGCTGGATCCAGCACATCCGGACGGTTAGTTGCCGCAATAACGATGACACCTTCATTACCCTCAAAACCATCCATCTCTACCAATAACTGGTTCAGTGTCTGCTCACGCTCATCATGACCACCACCAACACCGGCACCACGATGGCGACCAACAGCATCGATCTCATCGATAAAGATGATACAAGGTGCGTGTTTTTTGGCTGTTTCAAACATGTCACGCACACGTGAGGCGCCGACACCAACAAACATCTCCACAAAATCAGAACCGGAAATGGTAAAAAACGGTACTTTTGCTTCACCGGCAATCGCTCTCGCAAGCAGGGTTTTACCTGTGCCAGGGGAGCCCACCAACAGTACACCACTGGGAATCTTGCCACCGAGTTTCTGGAATTTACCCGGGTCTTTTAGAAAATCGACCAGTTCAGCCACTTCCTCTTTGGCTTCTTCAGCACCGGCAACATCTTTGAATGAGGTTTTTATCTCATCTTCACCCAACATGCGCGCTTTGCTTTTACCAAACGACATAGCACCACGACCACCACCACCGCCTTGCATCTGACGCATAAAGAAAATCCAGATACCGATAAGTAGTAAGAACGGGAACCA
>WTCC01000074.1 GCA_013138755.1 Gammaproteobacteria bacterium | reverse complement strand
ACCATCTACGGTGACAATTCACGTCAACGTCACGATGCATCGAGTGCTGAGAAATTATATATAAAAATAGAGCGTAAACATTTTTATGCTCTATTTGGTGATATGGATACCGGTTTAACGGTTACTGAGCTATCTAAGTTTAACCGTCGTATGACTGGTGTTAAGTCAGAATATGATGATGGCACGTTTGCCTATACAGCCTTCGCAGCTGAAAACGTCAATAATTTTATTAAAGATGAAATTCAGGGTGAAGGCATCTCAGGACTGTATCGTTTAAGTGGAAAAAATCTTGTTATTAACAGTGATGATATCGTTATCGAAACACGTGATCGTTTCCGTAGTGAGATTATTATCAAGACTGAAGCTATGCGTCGTTATCTCGATTACAGTATCGATTATACAGACGGTACGATATTCTTTAGACGTCCTATCGCCAGTCGTGATGAAAACTTTAACCCGATATTTATTGTTGCTGACTACGAAGTAGAATCACCAGTCGATGGAGATATAACTGCAGGTGGACGTGCAGCGATTAAATTCGATGAAGGCAAAGTCGAACTGGGTGGTACTCTGGTTCATGATGCTACTTATCTGAATGAAGGTGATTTGATCGGTGCAGATGCTCGCATCGAACTAGATAGCAAAACAGAAGTTCGACTCGAAGCCGCAACTACTGATGTTGAATCAGCAGGGCAGGATGTGACAGGCTCGGCTTATTCTGCTGAGATCGTACACGGTGGTGATGACTTTAAAGCCAGGGCTTATGCCAGACAAGAAGACGCTGACTTTGGTCTGGGGCAGCAATCTATCAGTCAGTCAGGTACGCGTAAGGTTGGTGCAGAAGCGAATTATCGCCTTAATCAAGAGCTGTCAGTCGGTGGGCTTGTCTATCATGAGGACAACCTGAACAACGGTAGTGATCGGGATGTGGCAGAAGCTAATGTTAGATATAACAAACGTGACTACACATTAAATGCAGGTGCCCGCATCGCAAATGATACGGACAACCTCGGTAACAGTAATGACTCTAATCTGCTGTTATTAGGTGCAAGTAAAAAATTCTTGCAGGATACGGTCATACTGCGTGGTAACGCTGAAATCGCAATAAATTCTGCAGATGCAAACGTTGATTATCCATCTCGATATATTATCGGTGCAGATTATTTTATCACCCCGACGGTTAACCTGTTTGCTGAAAACGAATGGACCTTGGGTCGTGATCAGGATACGCAGATGTCACGGGCAGGTGTGCGTGCAACACCATGGTCTAATGCACATGTAGACACAGCAGTAAATCAGGAAGTTAACGAAAACGGTTATCGCTCATTTGCAACTTTAGGTTTAACTCAAGGGTTTGCCATCTCGAAACGGTGGAGTGGCGATGTTGCTTTCGATCAGGCAAAAACCATTCGCACACCAGGAGGAACCCCCTTTAATGATAATGTACCAATAGCGCAGGGAACAGCAGACAATGACTTCACTGCGATATCGTTTGGTACTACCTATAATGCAGAAACATATACATTAAATAATCGTTTCGAACTGCGCAAAGCCGATCTGGAAGATAAATACGGTGTGATCATTAATTGGGAGAGAAACTTAAAAGGTGGTATCGGTTACTCTGCAACAACAAAACTATTTAAAACCGATAGCACTGATGGCAGTGAGTTAGTCGATGGCGACATACGTTTCTCGATAGCATATCGTCCACTGCAATCACGATGGATTACCTTGAATCGACTGGATTTCAAATTCGACTCTAATACAGACATCATCGGTAATAAAACGCGCCAGCGTAAACTGATCGAAAATCTTACCAGCAACTACCTTATCGATGATCGTAATCAGGTCTCGTTTAACTTTGGTCTGAAATATGTAGTGGATAACTTCGATACCGCGGAATATGATGCCGTTACTACATTATTAGGCAGTGAATACCGTCATGACATCAGCGATGTATTCGATTTTGGTGTGCATGGGCATCTGCATCATTCAGGTAACTCGAATATCATGCAATATTCAACCGGTGTGTCACTCGGTTGGAATATGACACGTAACATCTGGTTAAGCTTCGGCTACAACTTCGATGGCTTCGAAGATAATGACTTCAGTGCTGCTGGTTACACGGCCAGTGGACCATACATACGATTCCGCATGAAGTTTGATCAGGATACAGCGAGTGAAGTGCAGAACTGGTTAAATTAAAGGACGCACAATGACGTTTTCGACTCATAGTGGGTTCTCACTGTATTCAGTGTGACAGTCATTAAACACCACAAAAAACTGATATTAAGATATATTTTCTGACATTGAAAGCATCGTCAATAATGGTCATTCAGGTTTGATTAAAGATTAACCCCCTCCGGTACTTCCCCAAATACACGCTTTTCAAACATAACTAATTATTTAATTAGCTAGATTTGTAATTCTTATGAAGACCCTGTAATTTACATGTTAATTAAAACGAAATAGCCACTGTGTCGAATATTGAATATGCCACATTCTGCATAACACAGAGTACCGACATTCTGGCTAATATACTGTTAGAAGTAAAAAATACAGATTAGTTGTTACTTATTACGACGATAATTAACAACCTTTTTTAATAATAATTGTGTTCTTTGAGAACAATGCACTTAGAGTATTAAATGAAGTTTATTTCATACAGGAAGATATTATGAATAAAGTTAGATTGTTTTATAGCTATTCA
>WTCC01000182.1 GCA_013138755.1 Gammaproteobacteria bacterium | reverse complement strand
CAGTTTTAACTCTGTCGTGCCGCAGCAGCGACTGGCACCGTGTAGTTTATGCACATGACCGCGTAATTTTTTCAGGTCATTATCATCAGCTGCAGCAGAAATTTCTGTGTTATAGTTTTCCAGCTCGGCGCGCAACATATGAAACAGTTCATAAGCAAGTTCTTCGTTATTGCCAGTAAATTCTTTCGCCAATTCAAGTGAAAATATATTTTCACTCCTATGGTGTTTTATAGTGGTGTTTTCGTCACCGTCAAAGGTGTCTGTGGATTTCTTTAGTACCCATTGATTGATGACTTTTTTCAAAATGGAATCGCTTACAGGCTTGATAAGGATTCCGTTCATTCCTGATTTAATGACTTTTTCTTTTTCCTGCGGCAGCGCGTTTGCAGTCAGTGCGAGGATGACAGGCTGTTTCCCAGGTGTTATATGGCGAATTTTTAGTGTGGTCTCGTAGCCGTCTATTCCTGGCATGTGAAGGTCCATGAAGATAAGGTCATAGGTATTAAGACTTGCGTAATCGATAGCCTCTGCGCCGGACCGTGCTGTGGTAACTCTTGTTTTGTATTTATGTAGGAGGATCTCGACGAGACGTAAATTGATCTCGTTATCATCTACAACCATTACGTTAAGATTGGACCAGTCAGTCGTGTCGCCATACATATTTTCCATATCGACAGATTTTGGGTCATCGGTATTTGCATTGATTGTGCTGATTAATTTCTGTTTTGTGCGCACAATTCGTTCTGAGGTAAATACTGCACTGTCAAAGATATGTTGCTGCAGGTCTCTGAGTTCTTTGTGAGAACGTGTACTAGCAATCAGGAGTGAAGGTGTATTGATCGTTAAGTTGTGAATATTTTCTAAAATATCGGTATCGTTAATTTCTTTACGGCTTAGGAACAGGACGATGGCATCTTTGTCTTTCTCGATGACATGAAGTCTGTTTAAGTCGTCTAAAGTGTAATCAGAAACCAGGCACTCTGAGCTGGTAAACATTGTTTTTAGTGTTTGTTTTGCGATGTAATGATTGCAAAATAAGGCGATTTTTTTATCAGCTAATTCTGGTTTTACATATTCGACTGATACGGGCGTCACTGGCACGCTGAACCAGAAAGTTGAACCTTCACCTTCGGTGCTATCGAAGCCGATTTCACCTTTCATTAATGTGGTAAGTTTCCGTGAGATAACTAAGCCTAATCCAGTTCCGCCAAACCTCCGTGTGATCGACGTATCGGCCTGTGTAAAGGCCTTAAATAATTTTCTCTTATCATTACTGTTCATGCCTATGCCGGTATCAGAAACAGTAAATTTCACGCTTGCATCTGCTTTTGCAATTTCACCTTTAGTGACCTGTAGGTAGATGTATCCTTTTTCGGTGAACTTTATGGCGTTACCGATCAAGTTTGTTAGTATCTGGTGAATGCGGAAAGGATCGGAATGAATGATGTTTGGAACGTTGTCTTCAACCCTATAAAAGATCTCTATGTTTTTATTTAAGGCAGAGGGAGTTAGTAAATTTATTATATCTTCAATAATTTCGGTTAGATTAAATTCGCTCTTAGTGATCTCGGTTTTACCCGATTCAATTTTTGCGAGGTCTAATATGTCATTGATGATTTCGAGTAGACTCTTGGCAGATTTCTGAATGGTATTAGAATAATCTTTTTGCTGCGTAGTTAACTTAGTACCATGAAGCAGTTCTGTGAAACCGATGATGCCGCTGAGTGGAGTTCTGATCTCATGACTCATATTGGCAAGGAACTCAGATTTAGCATTGTTGGCGTAAATAGCTTTTGAACGTGTGATGTCTAATTCTGCATTTCTTATTTCCAACTCCTCCATGGTTTCCTGAAGCTCATTGGTGTATTCATCTAACTGGTTTTCCATGTCTGACTGTGAATGTCTTAATGTATCAGTCATGTGTTTTATGCAAGATTGCAGAACACCAATTTCACCAACTGAATCTTTTTCTATACTGACATCAAGATTCCCTGACGAGATATCTCTTACCGTTTTTGTCAACGATTTGATGGGTTGAATCACGCGCTTGCTTATATAGATGATGATGAATGCTGTTATAAGCACAATTAGTAAAGTAATTAATGCTCCGTTTTTTATGTGTTGTATTTTATCTTCAGTAGCATAGTGAGATGTAAGTGTTACGATGACGTTGCCGATCGATGTCTGATCACCCTCTATCGTTTTTTGGTTTTCAGATGATGTGTCATCGCCTAAAGATACTTGTGCTGAAAAGATTGGTTCAATGAATTTCAGTTGTTGTTTGTCGGTTATTAGATCTTGTAATATAGAGCCCTCATCTATTACGATATTTTCTGTTGTTTTAACATCGATGATGTGGTTTTTATATTTATCAACAACCTGTATGCGTAAAACAGGATTGTTCTTCATGATAGTGTTTATAGAAGAATTTATGAAATCTGTGTTTCCAGAATAAACGGCGTACTCAGCTTCTGGAGACAGTTGTTTGGCTATTAATTCTCCACTTTTATTCAGGGACTCAGTCGTGAGTGAAAACTGGTTTGCAATATAATATGTCGACAGTATCACCGATATGATCAATGCAGGGAGCATAGAAATAACGATGAT
>WTCC01000133.1 GCA_013138755.1 Gammaproteobacteria bacterium | reverse complement strand
ACAAAAACTCGTGCTCTGGCCCGCTTACTCGAAATTTTTCCGGCTCGTATCGAACATAACGTATATCTGATAAGGCAGGTGCATCAGCTTTGAAATAGGCCAGATAAAGCCAACCTTTACTCTGATTGACAGGGTCAGTTATTTCCAGCTCCACGAGTCTCTCTGCACCAAGGCGCATAACACTTTCGCGGTCCTTATCGCCTGTATCTTTCGCCAGAAACACAACAACGTCATTATCATCAAAGACACTTTTCCCAGGGGGATCCTGATCGTCATAGCTAAGGTTCTCCTGACTACCTGTCTGTTCCCCCCTGTGTCAGGATAGATAATTGGACTCCCCACCCTCATAGCGATACCATGCCATAGTCGCTTTGTAGATAATAATTGGAGACCATTATGAAAAATACTATTATTGGTGTAGATCTAGCAAAAGATGTGATTCAAGTTTGTGTATACACAAACAAAAACGTGCATTCGAATAACGAAATGACACCGTCTGATCTCATAGATTTTCTCGCTAATTCTAAATCGCTAACCATAGTATTTGAGGCTTGTGGAACCTCAAATTTTTGGAAACAAAAAGCGATATCCCTAGGTCACGATGCCCGCCTTATTTCAGCAAAATTAGTTGCTGCGGTAAGACAAAATCAAAAAACCGATAGAAATGATGCTTTGGCGATCATTCAGGCTGCGTTATTACCCGATGTAACATTTATTTCAGGTAAATCAATTGAACAGCAGCAACTGCAATCTATTATGCGGCTACGAGAATTGTGTGTTAAACAGAAAACTGCATCTGGTAACCAATTAACAGCGCTTTTGTTGGAGTTTAACATCAAAGTATCAAGCCGAAATGGAGGATTGAAGGGTGCAATAGAATCTACCTTGGAAAACGCTGAAAACGGGCTATCATTTGAGTTTAGAGAGGCATTAGATATGGCATGGAAACAATATTTATTAGTCACTCAATCAATAAAAACCTATGATGATTGCCTGGAAAAAGCAATGGAAACACACCCGGACTGTAAAAAATTACTTAAGCTGGAAGGTGTAGGCACATTGAACGCCATTAACCTGTACATCGCTTTAGGCTGTGCTGAGCTAGGTGTATTTGAAAAAGGGAAAGATGCATCGGCCTGTATTGGTTTAACGCCGGTACAATATTCGTCAGGAGGGAAGACCAGGCTCGGTTCAATAGGTAAATACGTTAAAAACAGCATCCTTCGGAGCCAGCTAATTACAGGGGCAATGTCAGCGGTCAATCATGCTACCAATCGAGAAGCCAGAACGACAAAAGACCAATGGATAAAAGCCATGGTTGAGCGTCGTGGAAAGAAATGTACGGCTGTGGCTTTAGCCAATAAAACGGTAAGGACGGCCTATGCCATGCTTACTCAAAACACAGAATATAAAGCCGAATTAATCTAGGTTTTAGCAAGCGTTCAACTAACAAAAATGCACAATCGAAGATAAAAATCAGCCCGTCAAAGCAGTCGACAACATAGAGCTTCTAGCTCGCAGGATAGATTTGCTAATGGGTCCGCGTAAATATCACAGAGCCAGGGTTCGCTACCCCAATAGAGCTCGCACATAAGTTCGCATTTATTTCTTTAATTGGTATATTGTTGTTGACACTGGGGAGTCCACATAAGTTGTCGCCTCTAATTTTTATTATTAGAGGAAAACGAAATGGGTATAAGACATACACAATCATATAAGATACAAGCGGTGGAAAAGGCGCTGAACCGGTCACCACAGACAAGTTTACAGGAGATCGCTGATAGTCTTGGCGTTGGCTATTCAACCTTGGGGAAATGGATATCAAAATCAAGAAAACATGAGTTGGAAAACGTTGGTCCTATGATGAAAACAAAAGAGAAAAGACCGCAGGACTGGAGCCTGGAAGAAAGGCTGACTATAGTCATAAGCTGTGCGTCATTGGAGGAAGAGAAAATGAATGCTTATTGCCGTGAACAAGGGATTTATTCGCATCATGTTAAACAGTGGAAAGAAGATTTTGCCAATGGTCATTCATCAGTCAGCAAAGTGACATCACAAACACAACTAAAACAGTTGAAAAAGGAGAATAAGATCTTAAAGAAGGATCTGAACCGTAAAGACAAAGCACTGGCTGAAACAGCAGCGTTATTAGTACTCCAAAAAAAAGTAAACGCGATCTGGGGAAGCGACGAGGGCAGCTTACAATGAGTACTGAAAGAACCGAAATCATTAAGTTGATTGATGAAGCCAGGATGTCCGGTGCCCGCCAGTCTAAAGCCTGTAAAATGATAGGTATTAGTTGCAGAACATTACAACGATGGCAGCAGGATGATACGCACGATGGCCGTATTGATGCTAAACATGCGCCTGCCAATAAACTAACAGCGATGGAGCGGCAACGCATTATACGGACGGCTAATAAGTCAGAATACGCAGACCTGCCACCCGGTAAGATTGTTCCAAAACTAGCCGATGAAGGGGTTTATATTGCCTCAGAATCAATATTCTATCGGGTATTAAAAGAGGTCGACCAACTACAGCATCGACAAAAAGAAAAACCCGACAGGCAGGTTAAAAAGCCACGTGCTTTAACGGCAACAGGGCCTAATCAGATTTTCACCTGGGATATTACCTATTTGCCAACACAGGTAAAAGGCATCTTTTTATACCTGTACCTGGTCATGGATATATACAGTC
>WTCC01000199.1 GCA_013138755.1 Gammaproteobacteria bacterium | reverse complement strand
ATATCGTTTGGTGTGCTGTTATATTGGTTAGCAACTGACAAGTACCAAACTTATGTGGACTCGCATGAGAGCACAGCACGTACCACTACAAAAATAATCGCGTTCCAGGTCGATAAAATTCTTAGAGAGCAGCGACGTGAGATTGGTCTGTTCACCGAAGATTCCAGTGACCTGCTATCAATTTTAGTCGCCAGGCCAAACGATGTAATAGCTAATAAAAAACTTACTGCACGCCTTAAAAAACACCAGCCTGATTTCCAAAAATTTAAAATACTACCCCCATCTAAAATACCTTATAAAGAAAAACTAATTAGGCTACATGTCAATGATGACGACAGCTACCATTATGACATTGCCAGTACTTTCTCAACAAAAAATACTGATCATATTTTTCTCGTCAGCTTCAACACCGATGAAATAACTAATCTATTAAGCTCGGCGCAAACAGAAAAACATAGCCTGATATTAGTCAACACTGACCCAAACAAATCCGTAGGAATAACATCTAGTGGTGATGTAAAAAATGTTGATGGGATAATGGATTTTCAAATTCATAACGGTGTCGACTTAAGCACTCTCGCTAAAAAGAAAATCAGACACACTCGTTGGTATGTGGTTGACATGAGCAACGTTGATCTTTTCAGCGCATACAGAGGAAAAATTTTGACTGAATACTTTATTGCATTTTACATATTTGCAATGATATCGCTATTCATGAGATACATCCTACTGAAACAAGATGCAAAACGCAGCCTTGCTGAAGAACAACTCAAACAGAATAACGAACAGATTAAAGTTTTAAACAATAGTCTTGATCAACTATCAAAAAAAGATAGCTTGACCAATCTATATAACAGACGATATTTTGATGAGATGGCTCAACACGAATGGAACCGCGGCATCAGGACCCAAAATCCACTCTCGTGCATATTGTTAGACATCGATCATTTTAAAAACTATAACGATCATTATGGACATCAGGCTGGGGATAAGTGCATCAGAGATATCTCGGATCTACTGAAGAAGTCATTTAGACGCTCAGGTGATATCGTCGCACGTTACGGCGGCGAAGAATTCATCGTCGTCATGTCAGATAGTAGCGAAGAAGAAACAAAAGTAGCCATCATCAAGTTTCAGTTAGCACTTAAAAAATTAAAGATTCCGCACAAGACCTCTAGTACCGATAAACATGTAACCACTAGCGCTGGAGTTATCGTTCAAGCTCCATCGGCAAATAGTAGCATCGAAAAGTTCGTGGGAAATGCAGACAAAGCTTTGTATCAGGCAAAAGAAACAGGCAGGAATCGATGGGTGTTATTTAAAGAAGAGAAAAGAGGACATTGGGCAAACAGAATGTAATATATGATTGATAATCTCATCAGTATTCCAGTGAGACCAATCAACCGCTCTTAATAACTACTTGCTCACGCAGCCTGGATCAACGACAGTACCGCCAACACGTTTTGCACGTTCCGTGCATCATCAGACTCCCAAAAAAAATATGTTTTTAATACGAAACATATCTAACTTCCATCATTTATCTAACCCAGATACATTCGTGATTCACGCTAACACATAAGTTTATAAACACTATTCGGCAGAAAACCCAAATGCCTTATCATGTACATACACCAGCTTACACTCATCGATATAGTTAGCATCATGGATACGTCCAGATTTTATATAGCCAGTATCACCCTTGCAAAGAATAACCTTTTCGCCGTCCGCGATTAATCCATCCGCTGTTCTCGTAAAAAACTGAATAGACATCTTACCTTCGACAACTACGGTCATATCATCGCCTGGATGCGAATGTGGCGGCTCACTTGAGCCAGCATCCCATCGTTCCAGCATCACTTCAGCACCATCCGGATTAGTTGGATATGTTGTTCTTAACGTAAAGCCTTCTGGCGTATCTGGTACAGAAATATGATTTTCCCAAATAGCACTATTTTTGGCATTAGACTCAACCATCTTACTTTCACTCATTACCTTACTCACAAATTTTAATCGATACGGTCATTCTACTACTATTATTATTAATGCAAAAACATACTCAGAGCCATTACCTTAGTTTATCAAGATGGAAAATTGCCAACTATTTAATAACTGCGTGCTCAACGATTATGATTCTGCAGGATACTCCGAGAATACCGGCAGGCTATCTGAACAGGACCAGTCTTCACGTGAATCCCAGAAAATTCTACCCTGTGGAAATAGCGGTGGTTGCGTATCTAATGAACCAGCAGGTATCAACACCGCATCTAACTCAGGCACAACTCTGGGCAGCGGTCCACCACACTGCTGACAGAAGCAATTATAAAACCTTTCAGCGTCAGGCACCTTATAACGCTTTAACATGTCTTCACCTTGAAGCCATGTGATACTTGTCTGTGGTGTCATCAATAAGTTACTCGCGTGACCCGTGCCGGTTGCTTTTCTGCAGCGCTGACAATGGCAATGATAAAAACGTTTCGTTTCTCCCGTTACCTGGTATTTAACAGAGCCACACAAACAACTACCTTTAACCATTACCTCTGACATTATTTTCCCCTAATAACTAACCATTAAATCACCGTATTCTTTTTCTTTCCACAACGTTCACACTGATAAGCCGTCACTAATCCACCTTGTTTAACATCAAACTTTCTTTCTGTAAGTAATTTCCACTTATGAAAACCACTGCGACAAAGCGTCTTGCCTTTATGCTTTTCTGCAGGTGTTTTTTTCTTGAATTTCAGGATGTCGGCCATCAGCATATACTAAAATTATTAGCACATGAAATAAAGCGCCCTTGACGTAAAGCTAACAACGAGACCTGAAATTCTTTATAATTCATATATCAGTCACCCTGCATCACATATCCACAAAGGTTTAACATGTTATTTTCATCTCTAGATCTAGCACCCGAAATTCAGCGAGCACTGGATAAATGCGGCTACAGTCAGATGACAGCGATACAACAGCAAGCAATCATCCCGGCACGACGCGGCAAAGATATACTAGCCAATGCCCAGACAGGAACAGGCAAGACAGCCGCCTTTGCTCTGCCAATACTTCAAAAAATACACGACAACGCCCAACCCATACAGGCCGGCACCCCACAAGCGCTCATCCTCACCCCTACGCGCGAGCTGGCAGAGCAACTAACAGAAACCATCAAACGCTATGCTCAATTTTTGCCGATAACCATTGCCGCACTGATCAGCGGCGCTAAATTAAGCGCCCAGGAAAAGAAACTACAAGCCGGTATCGACATAGTCATCGCTACACCCGGCCGCCTGATGGAGCACATGGAAAAAGGTAATATAAAACTTACCGGTATTGAGTCCGTAGTACTCGATGAAGCTGACCGAATGCTCGACATGGGTTTTATCACCGACGTAATAGCACTGCTAGATAAAACACCGATGAAACGCCAGACTCTACTATTCACCGCCACATTGTCTCAACCCGTTAAAACATTAGCCAACAAATTATTAACAAACTTTGAATCGATCAGCGTTGCCAAACAAAATGCTATTGCTGACACCATAGAACATGTGGTTTATCCCGTCGGCGAACACCAGAAAGCAGAGCTATTCATCGAACTGATAGAGCAGCATAACTGGTTCAAGGTGTTAGTTTTTACCAGCACTAAAGCACAGGCTGATGAACTGGCGACCAAATTGAAACCACTAAAGGTTAAATCGGCAATCTGTCACGGTGATAAGAGCCAGGGTTCGCGTCGCCGTGCCATCGCCGATTTTAAATCCGATAAGATACAGGTGCTCATTGCGACAGAAGTTGCTGCTCGTGGATTAGACATTCAAAACCTGGAACACGTAGTCAACTTCAACCTACCTTATCTAGCTGAAGACTATGTGCACCGTGTCGGACGAACCGGTCGTGCTGGCAGTAAAGGGCAGGCTATTTCATTTGTTAGTCGCGAAGAAGAACGCACTCTGAACAATATCGAGCGGTTGATCGGAGAGCGCATTAAACGCATCAAGATACCCGGCTACTCAGTAGGAAGTCGAGAAACAATTCTTAACAATCTGTCGGAACGAAGTCATCGAGTAAAAACCAACAAAGCGAGCCAGACCAAGATTGTTCGCAACAAAACCAGATCCAAAAAAAAGAAATAAAGGCAAGGCATTAACTTCCACAAAAACAAATCAAAAATCAGACCTCCCGATTTTTAATAATGCATATACTACTAATAAAACTCTTCCTACAGATACCAGATGCGCATTCGCTGAAGGACAAACGACGCCAGATAAAAAGCTTAAAAGATCGGTTGGGCAATCGGTTTAACGCTTCAGTCGCTGAAATTGACGACCTGGATAAATGGCAGAAAGCAGTGATCGCTCTATGCATAATCAGCAACGACAAATCCTATCTGGACAAGCAATACAGCTTGGTAGAAACATTGGTTCTTGAGTACACAGAACTGGAATTACTCAACATCGGTCGAGAGTGGTTGTAAGTTTATCCTCTGGTCACTACCCCGGTATTCATGGCAATTAATGTTGATTTACATCATACCGTCAAACTAACGTTCCCTGTATAAATAGAGCATCTATAGCTTACAGAACGAGTAAAAGAATGAGTGACACAACTTTCCAGATGCTATTACAATCCAGTTACAGCGGTGATGAAAATGAAATCGCACAACTGCATGTCGAACATCTAGTTGAAGACAACTGGCAAGAATTCGATCTCACTATCTACACTCCCGGCTTCGATGTATTTATGTATGCCATACTCACCTGTCAGCACATGTACTTTAGAAAAAATGCTGCCGAATACGGACTTACACTGGATTCAGGTGAAGGATTGCTAACCGTAATCGCTAGCGAACACCGAGACGTCGGGACACTCAATGTCGAATTCAAAGGTAAGTATAGAAAAGGCGAAGCAACTAAAGAGATAGTGGATTCTATTTCGGCACGTATGGCATTGTGTCCAGTTTCAATAAATCTGAAAACGATTCCCAATACCCATCTTTCAGCAAGCTTCGAAGCCGCATAATTTTTAGCAAAAGTAACGCAAGGGTAACACCCACCCCCTTTCATCAATCGGCGCTTTTACCCGTTATCCCTGCGGTCAAAGCAAAACGCATTGCCTCTTCCATACTCATATTTATCGGGCGCACATGCTCACGTGGAATAAACAGAGTAAAACCACCGATCATATAACTCATCGGCAGATAGACCAGCACTTTATCCTGGTCTCGGAAAGACTCTGGCAGGCGCTGTTCATCTGTCTGAGTAACAAAACCAATCATTTCAATTCCGTCGTATGTTACTGCGACGACCTGACCCAAGCCTTCTTTCTTCGGCGTAAAAAATTCAAACAGATCACGCATCGCTCGATAGACCGTTTTTATCAGTGGCAGGCGATAAAGAATTTTTTCGCCTAAACCAAATAACTGCCGTATTAAAATCGCTTTCATCAGCAAACCAACGACAAACACAACAACCAGCCCAGCCATCATACCGAGGCCAGGAAAATATAACGCTTGCGGTAGCACCCACTGTATAGCCGCACCCATAATATTTTCTGAAGTAACGGCCAGCCAGTATAAAAAATAAATAGTCAGAACGACGGGAAACAAGGTGATAAACCCTGTAAGTAAAGTTTTACTGGTTGATTTAAACATTAGGACACCATGGAAATAAAGTCAGACGCTCAGTTATAAAGCCCGCAATCATAACAGGGAGAGTGAATGGCAATAAATATTTTTAATACTTTTATGCCTTTTAGTAGAGTTATTTAGTATTTTATAATATATTAATAGATTAAAGGAAAAGATTAACCACAAAAGATACCGGAATATGAAATTTAGCACCCTACTCATCAGTTTAATAACTCTAATATTAACAACAGGAACAGCCCTGGCGGAGCTCAGCAGCAATAAACAATATACTGAAAAACACATCGATAAACTGGATAAAATCAGTTACTTACCAAGCTTGCTTCCCGTCATCATCGAAAACAGTGATGTTATTGAATTAACTGATGAACAATTAAATTCTCTACTCAACTGGCGCAAGATCAATGGGAAAAACCTAACAACTGCCGTGAATGAGATCGCACATAGACGCGTCGAAATAAAAGAAGCAGCACTTTCACCAAACGTTTCATCCGCTAGACTCATTCAAATGCAGAACAACGTATTCAGACTTCAAAGAGAAATGCTGGAATACAAACTGTCATGCCGGGAACTGGTAATAAATACCTTTAACAGAAATAACTGGGAAAGTTTTTTTCTTGTTCTGGCCGATAAACAAATAGGCGTAACACTACCTGATATATATATGAGCAAGCGATAATCAATTTTTTATTCAAGATAAACCACCCCACTATAAGACTATGTCAGAAAAAAAACCTACGAAAGCACCAACTAAAAAACTCGCTCCTACTAAAAAATCTGTTGCAAAAAATAAAAGCAGAAGTGTGAAAAAAGCTGCTCTCAAGGCAACTGAAAAAACCGTCAAACAGACACCATCAGTTGAAGCATCTATTCAATCGGTTGTTGAGGAAATGAACAGCCAGCGCAAAAGCAGGGATAAACAGATTTCTGCATTAATCGAAGAAGTGCGTGACGGCTTTAGCACATTATCTAACAGCTCCAGCAAACAGGGTGAAGAGCATCAAAAAGAGATGACCAACCTGTATCAATCTCTACAAGGTGCTTTTGGTCAGATAAAAGACCACAACACTGAAAAAGCAGAATTTAACCTGGATATTTTCAAGAACCTGTCCGACGCTATGATGAATAATCATAAACAGAACCTGAAGGAAATGACTCAACAGGGAGAGTTACAAGATAAAAAGATTGAACATGTGAATACGATGCTGAAGCAGCGTACCGGCCGAAACCGTTTAATCGCCATCCCCGGTGCCATCATTGCAGTCGTTGGTGTTTTTTATATGTTTTATGTAGTGTCAGTGATGGAAACAGCCATGTCCAATATGTCTGCTAATATGCAACTTATGCAGAAAGACGTAAGTAATATGTCAGGAAGTATGGGCAACATGAGTAATGATACCGCTTCTATAAACACCAATATGCAGCAGCTTAACGGCAATATGGGGCAGGTAAGTAAAGACCTGAATGTATTGACTCGCAATGTTGCTCCAACAATGGCAAGCATGAACAAAATACTACCCTGGTAACCCCTTTAATCACCTGGCTTACCGCTACGCTATACAACAAAAACACACCTTGCTAAAAAAACCAAGTGGCAGAGAGCAATAATATCTATTACGCTCTGCCACTGTTCGTTCTTCCCCGGGTTTTATGATGCTTTAATTTTTATTCAGTTGTCACTACAGGCAACCTTTCCTGATATAAAAAAACATTTCATCTGATATGATTTTAAGTAATAAAAAGAAAGAAGTACTATTTTTTAGACAACCACGGATTTTTCTCTTTCTGCGCAGCAATATATAACTTCTCAACCATCTCTCTTGCCCATTGCGATTTACGCAGAAACTTCAGACTTGATTTCACTGATGGGTCATTCTTGAAACAACGGATATCGATAAGAGAACCCAGCTTTTCCCAGCCGTACTGTTCCACCAGACTATTCACGATATGCTCGAGTGTTTTGCCGTGAAGAGGATTATTAGGTTGCTGATGACTCATATAAAATAACTCAGGTACAATGAGTCACGTTAGTAATATTTTATTTAGTGGTCTTTCTAAATACCAGCTTAAAACCAAGAAAGTCTATATCCCTGTCTTTCAAACTATCATAATCAGAATCTGCATAGGCCAATACCTGCCAGCATCCATCCGTCTTAACAACTTCAGTACGCAATACATCATAAACGCATTCTTTCAGCAGCAGCGCAGCAACATCATCGACGACATCTCTACCTTCATCATTTTCAACATCCCAACCGGCAAGAGTGTTTATTCTTTCTTCATCTGTTGCGTGCATCCAGTTTTCAATATCTGATTCTGACATGTGTTTGATTACTCTACATTTATTCAATAAAAAATATATCCGACAGTTTAATACAATAAATACCAAGGTCAAATCTAGTTTGATGCCCTCAGTAAGGTAAAATGCGCCACGTCATAGTAATGAGTTCAAGCCATGGAAACTTTATTCACTCTTGAAAACCTGATCAACCTCTTTTTACTCGTTATGCTGCAAGCAGTATTAGGTTTCGACAATCTACTTTACATCGCTATCGAGTCAAAACGTGTTGCACCGGAGAAACAGGCGCAGCTCAGAAAGATCGGTATCGCTCTGGCTGTTATATTGCGATTGGTACTATTATTCGCTGTGATGGAGGTCATCACAACATTCCAGGGAACTTTATTCGAAATAGATCTACAGGGACTGGCGAGCGGCAGCTTTAACCTACATAGCTTGATCGTACTATTCGGTGGGGTATTTATCCTGTACACCGCGATGAAAGAAATCCTCCACATGATGTCACTGGAAGAAGAAGGACTAGCGCAGCCACGCCAACGCTCATACTATTCTGCTCTGTTCTGGATAGTAACTATGAACGCCATCTTTTCATTCGACTCGATACTAAGCGCACTAGCTTTTACCGATGTATTCGCTGTGATGGCAACTGCCATCGTGATCGGTGGCATATTGATGATCTGGCTTGCTGATGAAGTGGCCTCGTTTTTACAAAAAAACCGTATGTATGAAGTCGTTGGTTTATTTGTATTATTTTTAGTGGGTATCATGCTGGTGTCAGAAGGCGGACACCTTTCACACCTACAATTCGCGGGTCACGCAATTGAACCGATGGGTAAAGCAACATTTTATTTCGTGATAGCCGTTGTCGTACTGGTAAACATCGTGCAATCACGTTATCGCAAAAAATTGCAATTACTTAAACAGGAGCGTGCTATCGCCGATAGGAGCTGGATGTAGTTAACTCACGGGCTCTTTTAGCACGTCGCCTAAACAATCCGATAAAAAATCAACAACAGCACGTATCCGTGACATGTGTCTTACATCTTTGTGATAGACCAGCCAGACTTTATGCGCGGGTAGTTTCGCTGATTTAAACAGATGAATTAAATCAGGATCCGTTTTCGCCAATATTTCCGGCTGTAAAGAAATACCAACACCAGATACCGTCGCCTTAAATCTCGTCACCGTACTGTCACTACTCAAAATTCTTAAGGCATCATCCGAATGATTAAGTAACCACTGATTCTCTGGCAATATAGACAAAAAATCGCCATAAGTTATAACTCGATGTTTACGTAAATCTTTTAATTGCTTTGGTAGACCATAATTTTTTTCATAGCCTTTTGAAGCATACAGACCCAGTTTCATTTCATTTAGGTATTTAATAACCAGGTCGGGTTCTTCTGGTCGAAAAAGCCGAACGGCGACATCGGCTTCCCCCTGCGTGATGTTGGCAGTAGAGGCAGACACGTTAAAGATAAGTTTTACATTCGGGTATTGCTGATAAAAAAGGTCAAGTGCAGGAATGATAACTTCCTGGCCCAGACCTTCGGGCAGAGATAAACGTACCGTACCCGTAGCGGTCTCTTCACCACCTTGAACGATGCGCTGAATCTTAACGATCGAGTTCTGAATATGTTGCGCCTGCTCATAAACAGCCTGCCCTTCTTCGGTCAGACTTAAGCCTTTAACAGAACGTTGAAATAATTTAATGCTTAGTGCCGTTTCAAGTGCATCGATATGCCGACCAACCGTCGACTGATTCGAGTCCAGTGATATCGCCGCTCCTGACAAACTGCCAGCTTCCGCAGCAGCAGTAAAGTAACGAAAACCATCCCAATTCATACTATTCATAATTGAATAGTATATCGTCGTTTATGTCTGCACACGACCTTTATCTGAATTGCTACAGTCATTTCATCAACATAACAGACAACTATAAAATTTAACTGATTATAGGGGTGATCTAGATGAATGATTTATCAAACAAACTTTACTGGTTAACATTTGAGTCAGGTTGATGTAGGGACCTCTTTATTATTTTGAAGTACCCTATTTAAAAACGACAACATGGATGGTCGGTTTAATTACTACTTTAGTACTGGCGTATGAATTACTGACCTAACCGAGACTTCTATAATGAATAGCTAACCATACCGTCTCCGCCTCAGGATCCGTCCATTTAACCTTGTGCCTGGTATGCGCAGGTATTTTTATATGGTCTCCAGCAACAAGGTTTAAATCGATGTCATTTTCAAAAGCGATAATGGCGGCACCTGTTAACAGTAGCACCCATTCATCATCTTCCTGATCGTACCAGCCAGTGGCGGGTGAGACATGACCCTTAGATATAATTCTCTCTACTCTTACAGATTCACCTCGCAGCAATAACTCTACACTTTCATCAACAAGATTTTCAGGTATCGAGGAAAAAATATTTTCTGCTCTCATGATTCAAACCTTTCCACAAGAAAATCAACAAACGCTCTCACCTTTGCTGTCAGGTATTGACGATGAGGGAATACTGCATACACTCCTATTTCAGTTTGCTCATAATCATCTAATATTATTTCTAACTCTCCATTTGCTAATTCCTGTTCACAGCAAAATAAAGGTATGCGCCCAATACCGACGCCATTTACAGCCATAGCTACTTCTACCGCGGCATTGTTGCACATCAATCGAGGTGTAATCTTAACCGCTGTTCGGTTGCCGTCTTTTATAAATTCCCAAAGCGTCGGGTTTGGTATTAATGAATATGCCAGACACGCATGATGCTCTAATTCATTCGCCGTTTCAGGTCGTCCATTTTTTTTAAAATAATCCGGCGACCCTACAACGATACTCTTCGACGTAGTGAACTTACGCGCTACCAGATTAGAATCTGGTATTTGACCAGCACGTATAACCACATCATAACCTTCTGCCACGACATCGATCATGCGATCATTAAATTCGACCTCAAGTGAAATCTCGGGAAAACTGTTCATAAATTTAGACAGATGATCGAGAAGATAGATCGAACCAAAACTCACCGGCGCATTCACTCGCAATAATCCACGGGGCGTATCTTGTAATTGACTGATCGATCGCTCTGCATTTTCTGCATCGATGATGATCTGATTACACCGCTCGAAATAAGACTTGCCCACATCCGTCAGACTGATGGTTCGCGTGGTGCGATTCAACAATCGACTACCCAGACGCTTTTCCAGACGGCTCACCGTTTTACTGACATACGATGTCGAGTGCCCCAATGCTTCGGCAGCAGCAGTGAACGAACCGGTATTTATCACACCAACAAACACCGCAACACCATCAAGAAGGTCTGTATTAGCGACTCTTTGAACCATATCCTGCCTTTACTATAGCCGATCATTACAAGTCATTTGGAAACAATGATTTTCTAATAATCGTATTTATAATTAATTGGTAACAATCTACACTTAATTTAACGAAATTCAAGCGAAAACACGCAATAAACCAAAATTGGAGTAGAAAAATGAACATACTCGCATTCGCTGCCAGCAGCAGTAAAAAATCAATAAATAAACAGTTAGCTAGTTACGCAACGCGCTTATTGACTACCGATGATAAGAATGAAGTCGAGATGTTAGATCTAAATGACTACGAGCTACCTTTATTCAGTGAAGACAGAGAGGCAGACCTCGGGCAACCACAGCTGGCAAAAGACTTTTTAACCAAGATTGGCGAAAGCGATGCCGTAATTATTTCCTTTGCCGAGCACAATGGGTCTTACACCGTTGCTTATAAAAACATCTTTGACTGGGCATCACGCATCAACCCTAAAGTCTTTCAAAATAAACCCATGCTGTTTCTTGCGACATCACCAGGACCCGGTGGTGCATCCAGCGTACTGGCAACAGCGACAACATCAGCACCATTTTTTGACGGGGAAGTTGTCGCCAGTTTTTCATTACCAAGTTTTTATGAGAACTTTGATAGCGATCAAGGTCAAATTAGCAACGATGATATCAATGCACAATTAATGACGGTCGTTAATCAATTCTCGCAGAAACAGACCAACTTACCATTCGATAAATCACCACAGGCGAATCTACAACAAGTAAACCAAAACAGCGGAGGCTATCATGAATAATCCTATACAAACATTAAAGCGCGACAGCTTGACTGAAGGCGGCTTTGCCGGTCTTAAAGAACATCGTCTGGTAAAAGATCCCAAAGTATTTGGCCCACAAGAAAACAACGATGGCAGCTGGCCCGGTTTAGGCAGGTTCGTCTACCTCGCAGATGCGCGCTTCATGCCACACGGTGAGACACACATGCACAACCATCATGAGATCGATGTTATTTCGGTATTGGTTGATGGTCGCATCTCTCACGAAGGCTCATTAGAAAATGGTAAAGACCTGATTAAAAACGAAGTACAGGTCCAACGTGCTGGTGGCGAAGGATTCTCACACAATGAAATCAATCCTGATGATGAATGGAACAGGATGATTCAACTCTGGGTTTTACCTGAACAGCCCGGCCAGGCTGCCGACTACAAAGTGTATCAACCCACTTCTGGTGAACTCACGCGAATCTATGGTGGCGATGAGAGCAACCAGGCAGATTTTCCATCAAAGACGAAAATTGAGGTTGCCGTCCTCGAAAGCGGGCAAAGCATTACCGTGGATGAAACGTTTCTGGCTTACATCACCCGAGGAAAAGGCATCGCAAATGGTGAAGCAATTGAAAATGGAACCCTTGTTCGTGGTGACGCATTAATGTTTGAAGCCATCGATAACGTACAACTCATAGTTGTTCATAACAGCCAACAGTAGGACACAGTAATGCGCCTGAGGGATTCTTACGTTTATCAGT
The DNA here is from genome assembly GCA_013138755.1 of Gammaproteobacteria bacterium. Lineage (GTDB taxonomy): Bacteria > Pseudomonadota > Gammaproteobacteria > SZUA-229 > SZUA-229. The sequence goes on along the minus strand of WTCC01000199.1, from coordinate 5,786 downwards.
CTTCCTTCAGTAAGCGCACTTCTCTCTGTGGGAAAGGAATCGTGATATCTGCTTTTTGAAGTGCAAACAAAATTTCAGAATTCGCATTACCTTATCATCTCTTTTGATAATTGAGTTTGAAAAGTAGCATGAAAAACCGTGGTCTGTCCCCTATTGTTTCTGTCCCCTATTGTTCTATTGTTTATCTCTTTCCAAATCAGCGCATTTTCAATTGTTGACCTATATCAATGATAAACACCCCTTTCTAATTATAATTAAGAAAGGAGGTGAATTATGTCATTACTTACACTGACTATTATACTTGCTCTAGTCGCAACCATCGCTACCCTCGCATGGGGTGTCGGATCCATGGCAATGGGTGGCTCTTACGATGAAAAACATAGCGAACAACTGATGTTCACACGGATCGGAATTCAGGCCTTCGCATTTGTTATGTTATTAGTGGCGGTATACCTTACTGTCGCCTGAGGTTGATTCAGGTGTATAGAGATTGAGACCGATGTCCATTTTTCATCGGACGGGGTTTGTTGCATTCTTAAAAAGGTCGACTCAAATAGAACCGTGGTCTATCCCCTATTGCTCTTTACTGTACTGGCGATAAAACGACTGAGTGTAACATCCAGGTTTTTTCGCTCACATATCTTGAAGATATAATTACTAACCTTACGTGCAACGAATATCCCGATAATAAAGACTATAATTGCGCCCAGAATCTGGAAGCTATAGTTAACGAAAAATTCTGTTATAAGTTGATAGACTGCCTAAAATTGCTCAAGTTATTTTTCGATTTCATTCTCCATATCTATTCCTTTTATCCTGAATCGGGTCGGCGACAAATGATATTTATTGTCATATTGGCTTACCATCACTATTGATATAAATATCAACATCAAGGGAATGATATATCTTCAATAAACACACGAAATATCCCACCCTCCTTATCTAATCTCAGTCAAGCGAAAGGCTTTTTATCTTCACAGTAAAACGGGAATCCGTATTATCACCATCTGCCATCAACCATATAGCAACAACATTTACTGGAGTCTCGAAGGTGTAATTAGAGGTATACCAATCTTTGTCACCAGCAACAACGTTCATTGCAATCATCGAAATTCTTTTATTATATGGATTAATCCATTGCTCACCTGAAGCGTGTTTAGCCTTTACCAACAGATAGATCATATTGTCAGAAGGATACTTCAACGATTCTTCAACACGTTTCATCCACGATGGTAAAAAAGGATTAAAGAACGAATCTTCACCGCTAAGTAACAAACCAATTTTGAAGACCGCATCGTCACCTTCTCGTTGCTCTTCATGTTGTACGCTTTTTATTTCAGGTTCACCTTCGCTGCGCCATTCAACACTAACCTGCTTAATCTGCCTGACTTGTACAAAAGACTTCATCAAAAAAGAGGCGCTATCATCAACCTCAATTTTTAATTGCTGGTCATGGAAACTATAACGACTTGAATTTATCCGTGAAAATTCGATATGCTCAAAATTATCTGCTTGTAATAAAACAGCTCCATCTTTCACATCAGCAAATAAGGTGCTCGTTTGCAGCAATAATACAAACCATACATAAAATATTATCAAGGGTTTCTTCATAGGCTCCATCAATCTACATAGAGATAGCCAGAAAAGATCTGGCAGATACAACAAACACTAACATTAAAATATCACAATAGGATCACTTATCTAAACCAAATAAACTCCAATCCCTAAAAGCAATCACCTCATTAATTAAAACCCACCGATTTGATATACTAACTACGCACTACAAATGGTACACAAGATGCAACCGAGAACACTGGCAATAATAATTACAATATTACCGTTGCTTGTTTCTAATGCAGCCTACTTACTTAGTGCCTATGAGCAGAATATACCCTGGTGCATACCTTATCTGGAAGGCTGCACCACAATTAGCCGCGCTGCACGTAGCGGAAATTCTATATATTTATTTCGCCCGACAATGATTGCATATTCATTACTGCTGATATGGTTCTGGATAACAACACAGCACTGGCTAAGCCAACTCTACGGGCACACAACGAAAACTGCTCACGCCATTACCTGGCTAGGGATAACCGGTGCAGTTTTTCTCATCGTTTATATAGACTACCTGGGTACGACAGGCGAGGTAAACCGTTTCATGCGACGTTATGGCATCATGATATTCTTCACTTTCACGCCATTAGCTCAATTATTACTTCTCAAACAGCATTATAATATTCTGCCATTGATGATGAAAAACAATCCTATAAGTCTTAACGTATGCAGATATCAACTTATCGTTCTAGTACTGATACTGATAATTGGCATTACCAGTATCACATTAGACGTTACTCAGACTAAAACAGACATGAGTGAAAACATCGTAGAATGGAATTTTTCACTATTACTCAACATGTATTTTTTAGGGTTGGTTTTTCTATGGAAAAACTACAGATGCCAATTAAAAAATTGGCCTACCTTATAAAAAACATTCGGATTCAACGATAATTAATCTTTTATAATGCGTCACACATTATCCACTTCAGCACGCCATCCCGTTACCAGCCCCTTTAATTTCTTATATCGTCATTATTACAAGTACAAAAATTTACAATCTCAATGAAATTACATTTTAACTAACTTTAAGCTCCCAACATTATCCATTTCAGCACGCCATCCCGTTGCCAACCATGTAGTAGAACTAGTTTCCAATATCAATGTTGGTCCTTCTACCTGCTGCCCAACTTTTAAACTAGCTCGATTTGTAACCAAAATATCCTCATCTAACCCCGCCATTGCCACATATGATTGTTTAGATTTTTCTGTTGCTACCCACGCAGGCAATGTAAATGATGCCTGCTCTTCAACAACACGCACTCGCACATTGACTAACTCAACATCAATATCTAACTGATGACCATAACTGTCTTCATGTTTCTGATGAAAAGCCTGTTCAATATCTTGCAATCCATCCCATGTTCTCGGCAACTGCTCCTGCGTTGCTCTACTACCTACATCCTTGTAGGCAAAATTAAGTGTATTACTTTGCCCTTGATATCGAACATCAACAGTGAGGGCTATTGTTATTTTATCGTCTGGTGCACCAAGCTCATCTTTCGCGTGATTTACTAATTCTGAAAAAACGCTCTCAATACTTTGGGCGTCACAATCTTTCACACACTTATTAATGGTGCGCGAACGTTCTCGACTGGCATCGGCTGCCAACATACCCAGCGCAGACAATACTCCTGCATTTACCGGCACCAGTGCTTTTGTCATTTCAAGTTCTTCTGCCTGTGCGCAGACATGCAGACCACCAGCACCGCCAAACGATACCAGTGTAAAGTCTTTCGGGTCTTCTCCGCGCTCGACTGACATGACGCGCAAGGCGCGAACCATGTGGTCATTGACTACATCGATTATGCCCTGAGCAGCTTGTTCGACGCTCATTCGCTTATCACCCGTCGACAGTGCATCGGCGATTCTCTGTACTGCGGTAAACGCTGCGTCTTTATCCAACGGCATGTTACCGCCGAGAAACGACTGCGGCAGTAACCGGCCCAAAACCACATTGGCATCAGTCACGGTGGGAAGCTTGCCGCCTTTGCCATAACACGCAGGCCCCGGATCTGCGCCAGCAGATTCTGGACCGACGAGTAACAGCCCGCCAGCATCAACCTGCGCTATAGACCCACCACCGGCACCGATGGTATGCATATCGACCATCGGGACGGCTACCGGATAGCCGCCTATTTTTGCGCCAGTGGTAAAACCAATTTCTTTATCGATGATGGATACGTCCGTCGATGTTCCACCCATATCAAAGGTCAGTATCTTATCTTCACCTGACAAGCTAGCAACGGTCTGCGCTCCTTTAAGCCCACCAGCAGGGCCGGACAACAGAAGGTTTACCGGATAACGCCCGGCATGTTCGGCACTGGTGGTTCCACCTGAACTTTGCATGATTGAAAGCGCACAACCGGCTAGTTCTTCTTCCAGGCGTTTTAAGTAACCCTGCATGAGTGGTCCGACCTTGGCATTTAGCGCGGTGGTCATACCGCGTTCGAATTCTTTGTATTCTGGCAATACGTCGGATGAACGACTGATGAAGAATTTATCTGCACCAAAGTGTTCAACGATGGATTGCTCTATCTTTAATTCTTCACTGTCATCAAAAAACGAGAATAGCAGATTGATGGCGATAGCTTCGGGGGCAAGCACTTCGAGTTGTTTATTTAGTTCGGCTAAATCCTGCTCGCTGGCCTGTTGCAGGTGTTCGCTCTGCGCGCTTAAGCGTGAGTTAACTTCCAGGCATAATTCGCGATCGATTAATGGTGGTTTTTTTATCGGTGTTAAATTGTATAACTCTTCACGCGCCTGCCGACCGATGGTGAGTACATCAGCAAAGCCTTTATTGGCAATATAAGCAGTACGCACACCCTTACCTTCCAATATGGCATTGGTGGCAACGGTTGAACCATGAATCATTGTTAGCGCTTTAGTTTCTCCTGCCTTATCAACAGCAGCTAAATCAGCAATACCCTGCAAGATGGCTTTTTCGGGTGACTTTGGTGTGGAGAGTACTTTGTGGATACGAATTGCTTTGGATTCGTCATCGTAAAGAATGAAATCTGTGAAAGTACCGCCAGTATCGACGCCGAGGAATTTAGCCATGTGGCATTATAAAAGATAATGCCTGCCCACACCCATATAAACCTTGCAAGCTACGGTAAATCAGTAATAATAGCGCCCCATGTCTTCTCTTATCTCTGTTAACAATCTGACTCGTCGCTACGGTAATTTCTGTGCGGTGAATAACATCAGTTTCGAACTGGCTGCCGGTGATATTTTGGGTTTTCTTGGCCCTAATGGTGCGGGCAAGTCTTCGACGATGCAGATGTTAACGGGCAACTTGGCGCCAACGCTGGGTGAGATAAGGATTAATGGTGTAGATCTATTAGAGAACCCGAAGGCGGCGAAAGCATCAATAGGTTATCTGCCCGAGAACCCGCCACTCTATAAAGAGATGACAGTTACAGAATATCTACAGTTTTGTGGTCGTCTGCATAAGCTTGAAAAATCAGCACTCACTAGTGCTTGTGACTCTGCCACTGAACGTTGTGGTTTGGGGGATGTTCATCACAGACTTATTGGTAACTTATCGAAAGGCTATCAACAGCGTGTCGGTATCGCGCAAGCTATATTGCATTCACCAGCAGTGATTATTCTTGACGAACCAACAGTTGGCCTAGACCCTATTCAGATTCTGGAAATTCGCAACCTGATTAAAAGTCTCGGTGAATCACAAGGTATTATATTGTGTACCCATATCCTGCCTGAAGTTCAGGCGGTGTGTAACCGTGTGCAGATCATCAACCAGGGTGACATTGTTTACAGCGCCAGTATGGATGACATGCTTGGCAAGCAGAGTACAAAATTTGAAATAACGCTAACAGAGAATGTTGGCGTAGAAAAACTGGGCGACCATCATGCCTTCAAATCGATTGACATGATCGATGATCATAGTTTTACTGTTGAGAGCGATTTAGCCGCCGACAAGCTCAGTGAATATATCGTGCAACAAGGATGGGGCTTAACCCATTTTTCACTACACCAGACATCACTGGAGCAGATTTTTATCGATCTCACGACAACTGATTCAAGTATGACTGACAGCAGCAAGGCGGATGAAGCAGCATGATTCTAACGATTGCTAAACGTGAATTTCGCAGTATGTTTTTATCTCCGTTAGCCTGGGTGATACTCGCCGTCGTGCAAGTTATTTT
>WTCC01000082.1 GCA_013138755.1 Gammaproteobacteria bacterium | reverse complement strand
GTTTCAACCGAGTATAGAAAAGCCTTCGTTGCTCAGAAAATTAACGAGCGCTATCAGTGGTAACCCGATCAGCGCATTAGGATCATCACCTTCAAATCGTTCGAACAGGGCGATACCTAAAGCTTCTGATTTAAAACTTCCTGCACAGTTATAGGGTTCTTCTTTATGCAGATAATTTTCAATCATGGTCGGTGTTAAGGTTTTAAATACAACTGTGTAGGGAATGCAGGCGCTCTGGATGTTGTTAGTTTTTGTATTTAACAGGCATAGTCCGGTCTGAAAGGTAATGCTTTTGCCTGAGGCGCGTGTTAATTGTTTGAATGCGTTTTCGAAGTTCCCGGGTTTGCTCAATTTTTCGTTATCGAGCACTGCGCTTTGATCAGAGCCGATGATGAGTGCATCACTGTGATTGTCAGAGATGGCCTGTGCTTTTGCAATGGCCAAACGCACCACCATATCTTCAACCGTTTCGTTTTCCAATGGTGTTTCGTCAATATTGGGCGAATCACAGGTAAACTCTATGTGTAACCGTTCTAGCAGTGCTTTTCTGAAAGGTGAAGTGGATCCAAGTACTATTTTCATGTGTTTATATCAGGATAATCAATAGGTTACTGATTTTGTTAGTGGTGATTGCTGTATTGTATACAAAATAGTTGAATTTTGCATGGCTTTAACGTCTTAACGCATCGAGAAGCTTGTACTAGAAGCCATTGAAATTTAAAGGGAAAATTATAGATAAAACGTTGAGAAAATTGTACAGAGTATGTGGATTACTGTAGAATTGTCGGATTATGCAGACGCCAGTTCCCGCAACATTATCTGGAGAGATGCCTGAAACGGTTAATTTTAAGCGTCAGGTTGAGCTAAACCGAGTGTATGTGGGTGATTACCCATTAGTTAAGTTCGGTCGTCTAAAGGATGTATTAGAGAATACGGATGGTCATGTTACCGCTAGTATAGAATTCGGTCGCAGTGTTGGTTTTGCATGCGTGAAGGCGAAAGTTTCAGGCCGATTGTTGCTTAAATGCCAACGTTGTCTAGAGCCATTGGAAACGGAAGTGTTAGGTAGCTTTAAATTTGCACTGGTCCGTAGTGAAGATGAACATGAGTTATTGCCAGCAGAATTTGAGCCTTACTTGCTGGAAGGAGAAGAGCAGTCAATTATCGATCTGATAGAAGACGAGTTAATCTTGTGTCTGCCGATGGTTACATTACATGAAGATGCATGCTCTGGTTATATGGAAAAGCAAAATAAGAAAGTTAAAGCGGCAATAGAGGCTGAAAAAGAATCATCGAATCCATTCGCAGCTTTGAAGTCGTTAAAAGACGATTTAAGTAGTTAGCTTTAAACAGTAAAAAGAATTTTAATTTTAATAGTTTGTACGACCAAATAGATTGGTTGTAGATAGTTTAGGAGAATACCGTGGCAGTTCAAAAGAGCAGAAAATCACGTTCAAAACGCGGCATGCGTCGTTCGCATGATGCATTAGGTGGAGCAACATTATCTGTTGATTCAACTTCAGGTGAAACGCATCACCGTCATCATATTACTGCTGACGGCTACTATAAAGGCCGTAAAGTCGTTAATACTGGCGACGTATTTGAAGATTAAGTTTATTGATAGTCAGCAACTGCTCTCAAGAGTAATTGCTGACGATTAATAGCATATATGGCGACCATAGCTTTAGATGCCATGGGTGGAGACTTCGGTCCTGAAGTCGTTATCCCTGCTGCAGCTCATGTAGTAAAAAATTCCAGTGATATAAATATTATCCTAGTGGGTGATGAAGCGCGTTTGCGTGAATGTGCAAAAACGCACAATATCGATCTTGATAAACATTTCGAAATTCAACATGCCTCACAGATAGTCGAGATGCATGAAGATCCACGTCATGCTGTTCGTAAGAAAAAAGATTCATCGATGCGTGTGGCGATCGATATGGTTAAAACAGGTAGAGCCCAAGCCGTAGTCAGTGCCGGGAATACCGGTGCACTGATGGCAACGGCGAAATTTGTTCTTAAGACATTGCCTGGTATCGATAGGCCTGCAATCTGTACAACGATTCCGTCATATGGTGGTCATACCCATATGCTTGATCTAGGCGCTAATGTTGATAGTAGTGCAGAGCAGTTATTTCAGTTTGCTGTAATGGGTTCGGTTTTAGCGGAAGCTATCGATAGTACACATGCACCTAAAGTTGGTCTGCTGAATATCGGCACTGAAGATGGTAAAGGTAATGCGCAGGTGAAATCGGCAAATGAATTGCTAAAGCATGGACCTTTTAATTATATCGGTTATGTTGAAGGTGATGATATCTATAGTGATAGAGTCGATGTTGTTGTATGTGACGGTTTTGTCGGCAACATTTCACTTAAGACGATGGAAGGTGTTGCTAAGATGATCTCGACTATGATGCGCGAAGAATTTAGCCGGTCGATATTATCTAAACTAGCTGGACTGGTTGCATATCCAGTTCTTAGCCGATTTAAAAAGCGTGTTGATCCGCGCAGGTATAATGGTGCTTCGATGTTAGGTTTAACTGGCATTGTTATCAAAAGTCATGGTGGTACTGATGTGTTAGGTTATGCCAATGCTATTGAGATAGCCGTATTGGAAGTTGAAAAATTTGTACCTGATCATATCCGTGAATGTATGGAGCCATTGTTAAATTCTAACTCAGAAGATACAGTGACAAAAACAGAAAAAGAAAAAGCCAATATGGAGGCAGAAGCGTGAGTTACGCGAGAATAGCAGGAACCGGCAGTTACTTACCTGAAAAGATATTAACCAATGCTGAGCTTGCAGAAATGGTCGATACATCAGATGAATGGATACGTTCACGCACAGGTATCGAGCAGCGTCACATTGCTGCTGATGGAGAATATACAGTTGATCTGGCAGAAAAAGCTGCACGACGAGCGATGGAAGCTGCGGGTAAGACCAAGGACGATATTGACCTAATAATCGTTGGTACAACGACGGCAGATCGTGTATTTCCAAGTACGGCTTGTTTATTGCAGAAGCGTTTAGATATTCATGGCTGCGCAGCATTTGATATACAGGCGGTGTGTACCGGTTTTGTTTATGCTCTGGGTGTTGCCGATAAGTTTTTTAAAACGGGGTCAGCTAAATGCGCTCTTGTCATCGGTGCAGAAACGTTATCTCGAATCGTTGACTGGAATGATCGTAACACTTGTGTGTTATTCGGTGACGGTGCTGGTGCGGTAGTTCTTGAAGCGAGTGATGAGCCTGGTATCCTATCGACACATCTGCATGCTGATGGCGAATATGAAGATCTGCTAAACGTAAACTACGGTGTTTCCACAGCTTCTAATCTGATTATTGATGGCAGTGGCGGTATTCAGATGAAAGGTAATGAAGTGTTTAAGATGGCGGTGAATACTTTGGGTCGAATCGTCGATGAAACTCTTGCGCACAATAATATGGAAAAATCCGACATCGACTGGTTGGTTCCGCATCAGGCGAATACGCGTATTATTAATGCGACTGCTAAAAAATTAAAAATGTCGATGGATCATGTTGTCGTGACTGTTAACAAACACGGTAATACCTCTGCGGCGTCTGTGCCGTTAGCCTTAGATGCTGCTGTTCGTGATGGCAGAATCAAACGTGGTGAAACGTTGTTGCTGGAAGCTTTTGGTGGTGGTTTTACCTGGGGTTCAGCGCTATTAATTTATTAGTAGTTCTTACACTGTCTGATTATTTAAACGATAGTTTGTCCGGATTATAGATTGCACCGAGTCGTCTATCACCACTAAGCATACCTTCGGAAAATAGTCCTGACGGAGCTTTTTCGTCCCAAATCGGACAGTCATTAATCTGGAGTTATTCACTAAAAAGCCGCGTCAAATCCAATTAATGCGTAATTCTCGCCAGTAAGGTGCCCTGTCCAGTATGTGCCCGTTTTATCGACAGTATCAAGTAGGTCAAGATTTACCTCTATCACACCTTTTACATTTCGCATGAAGTAGTAGGAAGCAGAGAGTGTAATGGAATTTATATCGATGCCTTCATAAACTGTATCTGTGTTTTTTAGATCATTAGCATCTGCGTAATTGTATAAAAGTGAGTATACCCAGTGATCACTGTGGATGTAATCAACGCCGATGAAACTGCCGAACCAGCTGTATTTGGTGTTAGTGCTAATAAAATCATCCCAGTCGTTTTGTAGAAGCTGTGCAAACCAGTAGGTTTTATAGCCAAATTTTCCGGACAGATCGATACCGTAAGAAACTTTATCAGTGTCACGATCACCGCTGTCAGTTCCAGCAATCCCTGTTGCATTTTTCTGTGTTCCGGAATAACCGAATAAACCAAGATTTACACCAGCGATATTTCCTCCAACACGCCCAAAGACTGCTTTGCCACTGTTGTTATCAAATAGGTGGTCAGGGCGTTTATAACCGGGACTATTGATCGTGTGATTCTCTGAGATGCCATTACCGTTAACCAGACCCAGTGATAGATCTACAGGGCCAGCGGTGTAACCAAAAATTGTTCCGCGATCATAGGTTAAACCAGCCATGCGATATACCATAAAATCTTGAAAAGTCAGTCGGGTCTCGCGTGGAAACATCAGGTCAGATACCTGGAACTGACCGAGCATTAAGCTGATTTCGCTACCAAAGACATCGTCATGAGAGAACCAGGCATCTTCCACAATCACTGATCCATTATCACCTTTCTCCGCAAAGATGGCATAAAAATAGTAACTGATGTGATCTGATAGAGGGGCACTTGATAGGAGTTTGATTAAATAGGGTGATTGAAAATCAGTGTCGGCAGAAATAGTGTCACCGTTGTTGATATCAATTGTCTCGGCTTCTCTGGCTTGCACAAATGCCTGAGTACGAAGTGCCAGGGGAACGCTGTCTGGTAACGCAAGCATTTCATCACCTGTCTCTACGGTTGAATCTTTCCAGTTGGGTAAACGGAAGTTATCGCTAACGAATTGTTCACCAAATTCATTGAGTCTGGGAAAAGCAGAGTGACAGGCGACGCAGCTAATATTGTATTTCCGAGCAAACACAGGCATGGCTTCGCTATTAGTCGGCATCATTAAAACAAAAAGAATCAGTAAAAAGAAAAAGACAAATAAAATAACCAGATAGTTTTCACTGACCTTAGAAGTTTGTGCATTCATGGGCTTTATCCTGAATTAAACAGAAAGTTACAGCGTTAC
>WTCC01000335.1 GCA_013138755.1 Gammaproteobacteria bacterium | reverse complement strand
GTATATGACGCTGTTGAAAAGCTGCGTGTTGGCTTTATTGAACTACATAAAGAAGAAGATACTCAAAAAAGAGAGCATCTGATGGCATTGATTGCGTCATTAGACGAAGAGACACTGACCCAGGTCGTCCGCGCATTCAGCACTTATTTCAGCCTGGTCAATGTCGCTGAAGAAGCCTCTCAATTACAGATTCGTCGACACCAGATACGCGACGGTGAATGCCTGTGGATTGGCTCTTTTGATTCTGCATTGCGCGACTTTGTCGATATGGATATGTCTGCAGAACGCCTACAGACACTACTCGACCGACTAGCCTACATTCCTGTCATTACAGCTCACCCAACCGAAGCAAAACGCCGCAGTGTTCTCTATGCACTACGCCGAATCTTTTTAACTAATGAGAAACTGAGTGACACTCGGCTGGGCAAAGGTCAGCGACAGGAAGTTATTGACGAGTTGGAAACGCAGATACAAATTTTATGGCGAACCAATGAAGTAAGAGAAAACCGCCCACAAGTTCGCGATGAAATTAAAAACGGTATCTATTATTTCAAAGAAAGTTTGTTTGATGCTGTACCCATGGTTTATCGCAATCTGGAAGATCGTATTCGCGACCACTACCCGACCGCAAAAATCACCGTACCCAGCTTTCTAAAGTTCGGATCATGGATTGGTGGTGACCGTGATGGCAACCCGAACGTAACATCTGAAACAACAGAGTTAGCACTACGTTTACAGTCAAGAACCACATTACAAGAGTACGTGAGGCGTTTAAACATCACGTTCAAACATCTGACACATTCAGATCAGTTCTGCACACCCAGCGAGGAGTTTACAGATAGTCTTAATAAAGATGAATGCATGAGCACCTATGTTTTTATCAACAACCCTCTCGCTAGCTCACACTCACCCTACCAGAGAAAGATTGCTTTTATGCGTTATCGCATGCAGCAAACTCTGGATAAAACTCGCGCATTAATTGCTGATAATGAAGCTGACGTCAGTCGATTCCAACACACCTATGTGAGTGAAGATGAGTTCTTAAGTGACCTTGTACTAATCCGCGATTCTCTCTACAGCCATGGTGATGAAAAAATTGCAGACCTTGCACTCAAAGACCTTATCCGACTGGTTGAGACATTTGGCTTTTACCTGATGCATCTGGACGTCCGTCAGGAATCAACTCGCCACACGGCAGCTGTTGCTGAAATTTTAAAACTCAGCAATACCTACATCGATTACGAGAGCCTGAATGAGGGTGAACGCATTCAGATGCTTTCAGACCTCATCAAAAATCAATGTACCGGTATCAAATTTGAGCGTACCGCTCTTAACGATTTAAACAAAGAAACACTCGCAGTATTTGATGTCATCGAAAAAATGTATGACGAAATCAGTCCGCGTGCATTTGGCGAATACGTTATTTCAATGACTCACCAGACCAGCCATATATTAGAAGTATTGCTTCTTGCGACACTGGTAGGACTCACTGGCAAAAAAGACGACAACTGGTTCTGTAAGATTAAAATCTCGCCACTATTCGAAACCATCGAAGACCTCAATCACATCGAATCAGTTCTCTCAAAGCTATTTGAAGACGAGACATACAAAACACTGCTAAAAGCATCTGGCAACATGCAAGAAGTCATGCTGGGTTACTCCGACTCCTGTAAAGATGGAGGCATCCTCGCTTCCTCCTGGCAGCTGTTTGAAGCACAACAGAAAGTAATGAATCTTGCTGACTCCCATCAGATTGACTGCCGTCTATTTCATGGACGCGGCGGCACGATCGGACGTGGCGGCGGTCCAACACATGAATCTATCCTGTCGCAACCAGAAGGAACAGTACACGGCCAGATCAAATTCACCGAGCAAGGCGAAGTACTGTCCAACAAATACAGCAACCCAGAAACAGCTGTCTATGAATTAACGCTGGGCGTTACTGGTCTGATGTTGGCAAGCCGTTATCAGATACTACCTGGTGAATCAACGGCGACCGAAGAAAACATGTCCATCATGCGTGAAGTCATGAACTACGGTGAAAATAGTTACCGACAGTTGACTGACCATACCGAAGGCTTCCTCGATTATTTTTATGAAGCAACACCAGTGAGCGAAATCGCACTGATGAATATCGGTTCACGGCCATCACACCGGAAAAAAGGTGATCGCTCAAAAACATCAGTTCGTGCAATCGGCTGGGTATTCGGCTGGGCGCAAGCACGACAGACGTTACCTGCATGGTACGGAATCGGTACAGCTCTTTACCAGTGGATGGGTGATGACGAAACACGCTTGCAGAAACTACAAGACATGTATAAAAACTGGCCTTACTTCAGAGCACTGTTAAGTAATACAGAAATGGCTCTATACAAAACAGATATTCGTACAGCAAAAGAATATTCTGAGTTGTGCCTCTCAGAAGAAACCGGTACAAAAATCTTTGAAATGATCAGAGATGAGCACGATAGAACATTAGAAATTACACTCAAAGTGTCGAACATGACACGTCTACTCGATGATATCCCGCCACTCGGGCTCTCATTGATGCGTCGCGATCCGTATTTAGACCCACTTAATCACATACAGATTAAACTGCTGAAGCGTTACCGTGATGAATCGCTGAGTAAAGAAGATCGTGATAGATGGCTGAATCCGTTACTGCGCAGTATTAACGCTATCGCTGCGGGTATGCGAAATACGGGCTAGCTCAAAAACCAAAAATATTCAATAATTACGTCGTCTGGTATCGGCCGACTTAAGACCTTCGCTTAGACTACGATGGAAGTTCACTATCAATCATAAGCGGTAATTGCCTCACTCAAGACAATCACTTGTAACTTCTCCATAGGAGCTTTTTAGGACTGGTTGACTTTTAATTTCTCTGTCACCTATTTATTGCAATAGTCAGTCTTATTTACAGCTATTCCATCATTTTTATTCAGGATACTCCTTTCTGGTTTGGCGGTAGTATTTCAGTATTAAACAAATTTAGCTCAGAATGGTGACTGAATTTATGCACAATTCTGAGCTACTTGCTACTTAGGAGGTGATATTGTGCATGCTCAAATATATGCAAACACACCCGGATATCTATTCCTCATAATCGGTCTGATACTATCTTTTATATCCGCTTTTGTACCATTTTTTGAAGCCGGATATAAACTGATGCCAAGTGTATTGATCGCCGGATTTCTCCCCTATTTTGTCTATGGAATGGCCGTGCCATTGTCACACAGCACAATGACCACAATGGTTGGCCTGGTTATTGTTATCACACATGCATTGCTTGTATTAAATGAGCGTTTTATCAAGAACGCAGACTATAGTGATAACGTAATTTACTACGGTCCAATAATTATCGCTGTTACAGTTTCACCATTAGTCATGATTATTATCAAACGATCTCGAAAGCTTTAATATGATCCAAGACACTGTTATTCTTCTATAGAACCGTGAAAGAAAGATAGAAAAACTGCTAGCTCAGTCTGAAAATAAAATGTCAGACAGACTTTTCATGAGCTATAACATCCATGGCGTCAGCCAGTTAAAGCAACAACCTCTGGCTGGCTTTACTATCGGGATAAAGTGTTTTTTCTGTCTGGTAAGAAGCTCTTATTTTATTTTCGTTCATCCTCAGCCTGTAACGTGCCTGTTGCAAGGTCTTGCCAATCAATTTTGCATAATCGACCTGATCAAGCGCAACACATTTAGAAGCTTCTGCAAGTTTTAATGCTGTATAAAATATGTTGATGTCGCGAGCACTGAACTGGTACGTTTCCGGGTACAGGTATCGAGTAACTAATTCGAACAATACGGCTTCAGCTTTACCGACCTGTTTCGTTGAACCCATGGTATAACCGATAGTAAAAGCTTCATCTTCTGGCAATAATCCACGACCCAGCAATATATGAATATAATCGTGCGTCTTTAGATCGACCGCACCATGAAACAAAGTGAACCCGGGGATAAAACATTCAGGGTTTTCGATCAATTTTACAATAAGAGGAATGTTTTGTTTCTTGGCACCAACCTCATTAAGACTCGCACGCGCAGCACCCAGCGTTAACCGGTTTTCTGAAATAGGAATATGCCAGTCAGAATAATTCATCGCCATTACCTGTTACATCACTTATTGTTATGCTCCTCCATCGGCGCAAAACCACGCCGCATGGTATTTTCCGTGATGGTGCTCGAATTCATAAACTGCAATAGATAATTCTCGCTACCTGCTTTGTATCCTGTACCGCTTAGCTTGTAACCACCAAATGGCTGACGTGATACCAGTGCACCGGTGATCTTTCTGTTTAGATACAAGTTACCCACATTAAATTCACTTTTTGCTCGTTGCAGATGATCAGGGTCACGCGAATAAACACCACCGGTTAATGCGTATTGTGAATTATTTGCTAGCTGCAACGCCTGGTCAAAATCCCGGGCACGAATCACGGATAACACCGGACCAAATATCTCCTGCTGTGCAAGCATCGAATCAGCGGCCACATCTGTAAAAATAACCGGTGGAATAAAATAGCCTTTATCAAAATGGTCTGCGTAATCGTACAGCGCTACCCGTGTTTGCTGTTTGCCATCATTGATAACAGAAAGGATATGCGTTTGAGCCTGTTCGCTAATGACAGGCCCCATAACATTGCCAGGGTCTTCCGGTTGACCTATCCGCAAGCTTCTGGCGGTTTCTACTAACCGTTCGAGAAAACAATCATAAACATGATCCAGTACTATGACGCGTGATGCTGCACTACACTTCTGCCCCTGAAAACCAAATGCTGAACTTACCGTACCGGTAACAGCCTCATCCATATCAGCATCTGTATCGACTATGATTGCATTTTTGCCGCCCATCTCAGCGATAATGCGCTTGATGTGTGTTTGCCCGGGATGAAGTTGTGCGGCAATGTTTATCAGATGAGAGCCCACGGTCATCGAACCAGTGAATGCGATTATCTGTACGTCGACATGATTTGCCAGGTATTCACCGATATCTGCACCGCTACCAGTGAGTAGATTAACCACGCCTTCAGGCAACCCTGCCTGGTGAATAAGTTCGACAAACTTCGCGGCGATAACCGGCGTTTGCGACGATGGTTTCACTATGGCGGTATTTCCACAAACGATGGTTGCGGCCATCATGCCCGTAAGAATCGCCAATGGAAAGTTCCACGGCGGAATAACAAGACCGACACCGCGAGGACGATAACATGACGAATTTTGTTCACCGGACGATTGATTAATAGTCATCTGATCCAGGCGCTCTGCCTGATCGGCATAGTAATTAAGAAAATCGATAGCCTCACAGACATCAGCGTCAGCTTCACGCCAGTTTTTACCGGCTTCAAAAATTTGCCATGCGGCGAATTCGACACGCCTGTCCTGTAGCAGACTGGCTATCTTTCTTAAGTAGCTCGCACGCTCAGTCACACTGACACGGCGCCAGTACACGTGGGCTTTTTTCGCAGAGTCCAATGCTGCATCTGCCAACTTTTTACTGGCCGATGCCACGACACCCACCATTTCATCGGGACTGGCGGGGTTAATAGAGAGTATGGTTTGTTTGGTATGACATGACTTACCATCGATAATAAGCGGATAGACCTGTCCAAATTGCTGGCGGCATTGTGACAATGCCTGCACAAAGACATCGTGCTCGACTGTTTCTGTAAACCGATACAAAGCCTGATTGTGGAAGCGACTGTCAACAGAGAGTTTCTTACCTTCTTCATGCAAGCTGAACACCGGTTTATCCAGATCAACCGGTTGATCATGTGTTAATCCCATATCCAGAACACTTTGGCCAGAACTATTTTCCAGCAAACGGCGCACCAGGTAAGCCATACCCGGCAGGGTTTCACCATAGGGCACATAGATACGCAAATGTTGCTGGCGCTGTACCAGTAGATCTTTCAACGAGTCGGCCATACCGTATAACATCTGAAACTCATAATCCTGCTTCGACAAATTATGGTTTTCAGCGATAGCCATCGCAGCCGCCAGGCTACGTGTATTATGAGTCGCGATGACGGCTTCAACTACAGGATGTTCGGAAAACAAAAAGTCCATGCAACGTTCAAAATTCGCGTCGGTGTCATTTTTATGAAGCCACACCGGCGAAGGCCAGTTATTCTGATCGGCAACTATCGTTTCGTAATCCCAATATGCACCGCGCACCAGTCTGACGGTCGCAGGTGTAGCGCGCTTTTTGAGAACCTCAACAATACGTGACAGGTCATCGAATGAATCACGTAGATACGTCTGTATAGCGATGCCGATATCAGGCCAATACCTGAACCTGCTATCTTCCAGTATCTCAAGAAAACACGTCAAAATTATATTCTTGTAGTCATACTGTTCCATATCGATCATCACAAACGCATGATGTTCAAGTGCACATTCGAGGATCGGTATTAAGCGTTGTTTGATTGCGCGGACGCTGCCTTCAATATCGGCTGCATCGATCTGCGAATAAAGTGATGACAATTTGAGCGAGACATTTAAACGCGGTGCAGCCCTGCCATGCAGCTGATCGACTATTTCCAAATCTGTCCACGCTTGCATGTGCGCTGACATAGCCAGAATCATCTCAAGATAGGCTTTCAGATAAGCATCTGCTTCATGTTCCGAGACCGAATCCTCGCCAAGAATGTCAAGGCTGCTGCTCATACCGGCGTGTTTTAACTTGTCGACAGTATTGCATGCCCGTTGGATATTACTACCCCCCATAAATCTTCGTGCCAGACTGCGGATGGTATAACGCACCAGAGGCGCAGCAATATGTGCCAGCCAGGGTTTATCTGATTGATTTAATCCCCATAGCGCGAGCTCGGGCAAGGGTGTTTCGAGGCTACCAAAGTATTCCTGCAGATGACGTGTTAATTCAATATCATCATCGAGACTGGGCAAGACATCGATGAAGCGGAGTGTCTGGATACGAAACTGAGGGTCGGAAATCGCATGATTAATAAGCGCGTCGAGCCAATTCTGCTCAACATCCAGTTCCCTGGTGTTTATTATTAGCTCACTGCCCAACTCCTGAATGCGTTTCTCAAGTTTCATAGGCCTACCTCATATTACTATTATGACACCGCACCAGGAAGGAGTTTCAATAAAATCAGACCCATTGATAATCGAATGATTATTCGATTGTATCGACTTACAATTAATCATAGACCTTTTAATCATGCAGAATAATTCGTATGGTGATATATGCAAAAACGAAACGCCCTAAAAACTCTAATCGCAGAACGTATTCTCGACACTGCAATGGGACAGGCTGAAAGCGGCAGTTGGGATTCTGTCAACCTGCACAGCGTCGCCAGCACACTGGATATTTCTCTGCAGGAAATAAAAGATGTCTACCCGCAAAAAGATGACCTGTTAGAAGCCTGGTTCGACCGCGCCGATAAAACCATACTCTCTAAAAAAGCTTCCGAAGAGTTTTCTGCACGGGTCGCACACGAACGTGTTCATCAATTGATGATGTCATAGTTCACGTCGATGAGTGATCATCGTAGAGTCACCAGGCAGATGCTGCATTACAAATTTGAGCTTGGGCATTTCCATCTGCAAGTTCTGGGTATCATGCGTATCAGCCGGTCAGTACAGTGGTTTAGAGAAGTCGCGTTATTAAATACGGATAATATCCATCGAGTTATCGAAGAGATATTGTTAACCCGTATTTATCTTATTGCTTTTACTCGGTGGTTATTTGATGATTCGAAAAATAGTTTACGTACGGACAGTTATCTTCAGGCAGCTTTGAAACGGCTTCGATCGTTAAAATAATGCCAGACTTTTTACAGAAGCCGACTGACTTTCCAGTTAATTTTACTGTCAATTTTTTACCACTTCACGCAGTGCATCTTTAAGTTCTGCATACTTAAAACGATAACCTGCGTCGAGTATTTTTTTTGGCATAACACGCTGACCGGATAACAGTAACTCCTGTGCCATTTCACCCAGCATCAACTTCAGTACAAAAGCAGGCATTGTGAAAAATGTGGGGCGCTTTAATACAGACGCCAGGGTTGATGAGAATTCTTTATTTGCAACCGGGTTTGGCGCAGTACCATTGACTGCTCCTTTGATGTTTTTGTCGTTAATGATGTGAAGCATGATACCGATCAGGTCATCGATATGAACCCACGACATCCACTGCCTGCCATCACCCATTGCACCGCCCAAACCCAGCTTGAAAGCTGGCAACATCTTAGCCAGCGCACCACCGTTTTTACCCAGGACGATACCTGTGCGCAGATAACACGTTCTTATGCCTAACACTTCTGCTTGCTGCGCTTCGTGTTCCCAGTCAAAACAAAGTTTGCTGGAAAAACTACTGTCACCATGCATCTGTTCATCAACAATTTTGTTTTCCTGATTGCCATAATAGCCAATGGCCGAACCACTGATGAAACATTCAGGTTTTTTCTCAGTCGCCTGCAGGTAATGTATTAATTTTTGGGTGGTGACAATCCGGCTTTCACGTAATTGTTTTTTGATACCTACTGTCCAGCGGCTGTCTGTTATCCCCTGGCCTGCCAGGTTGATAACAACATCAAAAACATCTGTATCATCGAGCTCATCGAGTTGCTTGATCGTGCTAACAGCATGATTGAAGCGTGAAGCAGTTTTTTCTGGGTAACGCGTCAGCACCATCACATCATAACCCTGGCCAAATAAAACACGCACAAGCCTGAAACCGATAAAGCCTGAACCACCTGTTATCAATAAACGTTTTTTATGCATGTTTATCTCGGACTATAAGACAAACGCCCTCTAGCGGCAGATTAACGCAATGCTAACTTTTAGAGAGCCCCCTGCTTAGTGCGGACTAATATTCTGACCAAATTCAAAGGTGTTAATCTTAAAACCTTCCGGGAAAGCTTTTTTCAACCGGGCTTCGAACATGGTATAAATTTCAGCTTTATGCTGCTGTAAATCGTAGTCCCTGCTGTCATCAGAGATACCAGGCAAGTAGATATCCAGTTTGAATTCGACATCCGGTGCTATTTTAATGTGTGTCATCGCTACTACCTCCCTCAAGTAAATAGAGGATTACCACTATCATAATAGCACCACAGATTGTTAGAGTCATTCCTGAAATCAGTAAAAAAATGGTAAAAACCAACATTAAACAACATGATGCTGAGCATGGATAATACTTGACTATTTTACTAGGTTATTCGTATAATAATTAAATAACGAAGTCGGGGATTTATAAATTAATCCATCGAGGTAACAATACCATGAGCTATAACCAGGACATCAAACGCCTGGTGGAACGGGAGTATCAGCACGGTTTTGTCACGGATGTAAAAGCCGATACGGTCGCTCCGGGCCTAAATGAAGATATTATCCGATTCATTTCTGCTAAAAAAAATGAACCCGAATTTTTACTAAAATGGCGCCTGAGAGCATATCGCAGCTGGCTGAAAATGGAAGAGCCCCACTGGGCCAGTGTTCACCACGAGGAAATCGACTATCAGTCCATCTCCTATTACTCAGCGCCTAAATCCACGGGTGGCGCCCCTAAAAGTCTGGATGAAATCGAACCTGAACTGCTTAACACCTACGAGAAGCTCGGCATCCCGCTAGGCGAGCAAAAACGACTGGCCGGGGTTGCCGTTGATGCAGTGTTTGACAGTATCTCGGTGGCCACAACCTTCCAGAGTGAATTATCCGAACTTGGTATTATTTTCTGTTCTTTTTCCGAAGCGGTGAAAAATCACCCTGACCTGATCGAACAATATCTCGGTACTGTAGTGCCGTATCGTGACAACTTTTTCGCCACCCTTAATTCAGCCGTGTTCACTGATGGTTCTTTCTGTTACATCCCCAAAGGTGTGCATTGCCCGATGGAATTATCGACCTATTTTCGTATTAATCAGGCCAATACCGGGCAGTTTGAACGCACCCTGATCATCGCCGACGAAGGCAGCTATGTCAGTTATCTGGAAGGCTGCACTGCGCCCATGCGCGACGAAAACCAGTTACACGCTGCAGTCGTCGAACTCATCGCACTGAAAGATGCCACCATAAAATATTCGACCGTGCAGAACTGGTATCCCGGTGACAAAAACGGCAAAGGCGGCATTTATAATTTTGTTACCAAACGCGGTGACTGCCGTGGCGACAGCTCACATATCTCATGGACGCAGGTAGAAACCGGTTCCGCCATCACCTGGAAATACCCCAGTTGTCTGTTGCGTGGCGACAACTCAGTCGGTGAGTTCTATTCGGTTGCCATGACCGCCAATTATCAGCAGGCCGACACTGGTACCAAGATGATACACATCGGCAAAAACACCCGCAGCACCATTCTCTCCAAGGGCATTTCTTCCGGCCACGGTCAGAATGCCTACCGCGGACTGGTGCGAATTTTAGCCAACGCCGACGGTGCGCGAAATCACACCCAGTGCGATTCATTGTTACTCGGAGATCAATGCGCTGCCCATACTTTCCCTTACATGGAAGTACATAACCATAATGCGAAAGTGGAACATGAAGCCACCACTTCGCGCATCGGCGAAGACCAGTTATTTTATTGCAAACAACGCGGCATCGATGAGGAAGAAGCAGTCGCCATGATCGTCAATGGATTCTGCAAACAGGTACTGAATAAATTACCCATGGAGTTTGCAGTTGAGGCCCAGAAATTACTTAACATCAGCCTCGAAGGTGCCATCGGATGAATACCCTCGGAAACAAAGAGATGGTAAATAAAAACGAT
>WTCC01000280.1 GCA_013138755.1 Gammaproteobacteria bacterium | reverse complement strand
AGAGTTTGTATTAGTTACTAATCGTAATAAACCCATATCATTGTCAGTGCCGTTTAGTGATGAATTGATCGAGTCAGGTGTTCATATCAATGTCGCGGTTGTACTGTATGAGGAAGACGTATTAACGCTAACAAAAGCGGCAAAACTTGCCAGATTGCCGGTTGAGGCATTTATGAAAAAACTGGTAAGCATGGGGGTTGTTTCCGTTGATCAATCAGTTGAAGAATTAGACTCTGACCTGAATAACCTGGGAGGCTGTCGGACTTAGATGATCGTAGCGAGGGAAAGGCATTTTGAGTCAGAATCACCGATCATTTGAGGCGAATAGTGAACCTATTTAACGAAAATGATCGGGGAATCTGGTCAAAATGCATTTTCCGCAGTAGATTCACCCTAAGTCCGACAATCTCCTAGATGAGTAAAGTGATTGTTGCCGATACTGGTCCATTGATAGCGTTAGCTTTAGTTGAGCTTTTACCTGTTTTGCAAAAACTGTTTTCGCACGTTTATGTATCTGTCGGCGTATTGGAGGAAGCAACAAAAGATAATAGTAAACCCGGTGCAAAGGCGATTAAACTTGCAGTAAAGAAGGGCTGGGTTACAGTCCATCCTGTTGAAATGGGAGAGTCTTTTCAGGAGCTTATTGACGTTCTGGATCAGGGTGAGGCAGAGGCTCTGGCGCTTGCTAAACAAATGAATGCTCCCGACTTCCGCACTTTTTTTTAAAAAACCCCGGTACAGCAAGGATCCTGAAAAAAATGGGGCACTACTTTCTTTAATATTTCTCCAAAATATAAGGGGTGGTTTGAGTTTCAACCCCCATGAGTCGGTAAATCTTTTTGGCATCAAGTTTTATCGGTGAGGGTATCGCATAACGAATGCGCTTTTTATCACACGATAAGATGCTGGTTTGAACGGATATTAATAAGCTACGTATTACCGCAGGGGACAGTTTTTTATATTGCAGTTTTACCCGATATTCCAAATGTCGCGTTAACATGTAAGCGGCAAAGGATATGGCCAGATGGGCTTTAACGCGAGCCGGTTTCCAGTGATATACCGGTCGTATTTTTAAATCATGTTTAGTAATCCTGAAACTTTGTTCCACTTGCCATAAATTGTTGTATTGTTCCAGTATCTCTGCATCTGATAACTGACACTCTTTGCTTATGATGAGTGCTTTTAAACCATCCCAGGCACTTGCCTGTGCAATTTTTTCTTCGTTTAATGTTAATTCGCCATTACATTCTCCGGTTATTTGCAGGTACTTTTTATAGCCCTGGTTTGACAGGTAATCTTTCGGTGATTTTTTTAAGATCAGTTTTTCTCTTAGCTTTGCTATGCCTTTATCGCGATCAGCTTGATCTTTACGCGCTCTTTTTTGTGAGTGTGTTACCACCAATATGCGCCCTTTATGTTCAAAGCGTGCCACTTTTATTGTGGTGTTGAGTTGCCGGTAATGACGCATGTCGAGTACTTGTTCGGTGAGCTTGTTGGGCAGGTTTTTAATGCGTGCGCCAACAATATAATCAAAGTTTTGCTCTTCTAGCTGTAACAGGTTCTGCTGGTTAAACATGCCACTGTCAGCGACATAAACCACTTTGTCTAAATCGTATTTTTCTCGAAGCTGTTGCAGCGCCGGCAATAGCGTGTGGCCATCAAAGGTATCACCACTAAAGGCCTGATAGCCGATGGGTAAACCTTCTTTGGTGACCATCAGTGCCAGCACGACCTGCGGTTGATTAAACTTTAAATCTTTTGAATAGCCATTTTTTTTAAATTCATCCTCAACAAAACTTTCAAAATACAAGGTAGTGGCATCAAAAAAAATGACATCAATCTTATTGTTAAATAATTGCCTGGTTTGGCTGTAGGCTATCTCATTAAGCCTGGCTATCGCCTGATCGTCTATGCTGTCCATCATGCGATAAACCTTGTCCAGGTTAAGCGAGACACCAAACTGTTCTTCCAGGGCGTGTACGCTCGCTCTTTTACTGTCAGGGTTGGCAATCCTTGCCATCACGATTTGTTTAAACATATTAACCTTCGCTTTTTGATTGCTCGGGTTTTTAAAGGTTTTGGCAACATCTAATTCGTCAAACAATGCCCCGTAGATGTCGTGAATACCTTTGATAACACGCCCTTGTTCAACCAGTTCTCTTATATCAACCTGGTAGTCTTCATCACTAAAGGCCGGGGCATCGGGTGTTTTATTGCCTTCCTTTGCAGGGAGTTGTTCCGGACTAAACAGTGAGGGTTGAACGCCCGTCTCCAGCTTTTCTTTGATGGATAGCGCTAATGCTTTTAAATCCGCTAACTCCTGTTCGTTATAGGCGACACCAATGTGTTTGATGATTTTTTGCCGTACTGTTTTGCCATCCCTAAATGACTCAACCAGCTGTACCGATTGATTAAAAGAGTGGTTTTTATTTTGCTTTTTTTTGCATCGAATAAACATGTTTCTATGATAGCAATATGCGGAAATAAGATCAACTATATCTATTCTGGGGCACTACGTTTTGAAATGGAACTCCATTTTTTTCAACGCATTGATTTTAAAACATTTGTTTTTTTAGGTGTGCGATACTCTGTGGTGCTTTGCGGAAGTCAGGAATAAAGCGCGAGCCATCGCCAGCGGACCAACCTGATGTACCTCCCGGGTTATCGTCCAATTATTTTCACGATCAAGTCGAAGTTGGCACCAGACTTAGTGTCGGCGCGCCACGTGGCAAGTTCCATCTCAATCCGAGTAGTGAAAGGGCGGTTGTTCTGCTGAGTTCGGGCGTTGGTTTGACCCCAATGATTAGCATGATGAACGCGATTGTGGCTTCCGGCTCAGCGCGGCCAGTCTGGTTTATTCATGGCGCTCGCAATGGCGATGAGCATGCCATGGGTGCCTACGTTCGACGCATCACCGATGAAAGAGACAATGTCCATGTTCACATTTGTTACAGTCAGCCGAATGCGAACGATCGAGAGGGTGTTGAATTCGATAGCAAAGGGCGTGTGAACATCGACCTGTTGAAACAACTCCTTCCCTTTGACGATTTTGACTTTTATCTTTGTGGACCTCCGCCATTTATGCGCTCGCTTTACTGCGGTTTGCTTTCTGTGGGCATGTCAGAGGAACGAATTCATTACGAATTTTTCGGTCCTGGTTCAATCCTGCATAATGACAGTAGTCCCATCGGACAGGAGGACGTCCAACCTGCTGAAACAGAAATCACCGGCGGGTTACAGGTAGAATTCTCGCGTTCCGGCAAATCGGTCACATGGGATCCCAAATATGAAACCATTCTGGAGCTAGCCGAACAGCACGGCCTCGATCCAGACTACAGTTGCCGCTCTGGAATTTGCCAT
>WTCC01000158.1 GCA_013138755.1 Gammaproteobacteria bacterium | reverse complement strand
AATCAGACCATGCTGATGGCCATGCAAGGGGGGATCTGAGACTTACCGCGCTGGGTGAAAGCACACGGGTCGAACTCGACTTCGAGTACAGCCTGCACCGCAACTGGATGCAGAACATTGCTCGCCTGGTCAGCCATTTCGGCTTTCCATCGCTGGCATTTGATCACGGACTGGCACGCATTAAAGAAAAAATTGAAAAAGATGTAAACGCTTAGAGCAAAACACCTCACCACAGAGACACAGAGAAAAACTTTTATCTCGTTCTCACGCTCCCGCGCGGCAACTGTGCATGAGACCATAGTTTGCCCGTTTTGGCCAGCCTATGGTTCCAGCGGAAGCATGACAGGATCATTTTTCACGTAATGTCGTCAAAAATTTATGATTTTTCGTTAATTACGAAGTGTCATATAACATCACCACCTCAATAAATTACAACAATCTCATATCTAACAATAACTTGGATAAAAATAAAAAACTGGCACAGCAACTGCAACAGTAAGGATAGCGAACACATAAAAGTCTTCGTCAATATATTACATTTTTTATTTGATGCTTTATTGAGGTTAAAAATCATGTCCACTATCAAACTATATCGATACCCACTCTCTGGTCATTCTCACCGTGTTGAAAATTTTCTTTCAATTCTTGGCCTGGACGCAGATATCATTACTGTTGACCTGGCAGAGGGTGAACATAAAACACCAGATTTTTTGAAAAAAAATATTTTCGGGCAAGTGCCTGTCATTGAAGACGGTCCGATCACCATTGCTGATTCAAATGCCATTCTGATTTATCTTGCATCTAAATATGATACGAAACGCCAATGGCTGCCGTTAGGTGCTGAAGAAGCAGCAAACGTACAACGCTTCTTATCAATCGCAGCAGGAGAAATTGCACATGGTCCGGCAGCAGCTCGCCTGGTCACTGTATTTGGCGCAACACTGGATCATGAAGCGGCAATAGCAAGTGCACATGCATTACTAGAGATTCTGGAAACGCATCTGGATGGACGCGACTGGTTAGCAGGCGATCATGCTACGATTGCAGATATTGCTGATTACACCTACATCGCTCATGCACCAGAAGGCAATGTTTCACTTAACCATTACTCGAATATACGTGCATGGTTAACACGTGTTGAAGCATTACCCGGTTTCACTCCTATGCAAGCAACAGCAATAGGTCTTGCTGCTTAGTAAACTTCGAAGAATGCTAGCCTGTTAATAACAGAATAATAATAGGCTGGTATTTTTTGAAGGTTTTTCAGGCACTTGAATGAGGCAGAAAAATGCGCAAAAAAGATGTTGCTAAAGACGTCGATAAAGAACAGCTCATAACACCTGACTCACACTTCCACGCTGGCGAGCAGGAGATTCAGACTCGTCTGGGTGTTCGTGAATCTATGGAGCGATTCAGCAAACAGGTCATCGCAAGTTTTATGCCTGAACAGCACAGAGACTTTTATCAGCAACTTCCCTTTATCATGCTTGGCCATACAGACAAAAAAGGCTGGCCATGGGCAACGATGTTGTTTAATGAAGCAGGTTTTATTACTTCAGAAAACAACAAAAAACTAAGCATCAACAGCAAACCAATACCTGGGGAACCACTCTATAAACTATTGCAACAGGATCAACAACAAAATAAACGTATAGGATTACTCGGCATAGAATTATCAACCCGCCGACGTAATAGACTTGCCGGACACATAACACAGGTAAACGATACCGCAATCGAAATCGAAGTGGATCAGGCATTTGGCAATTGCCCGCAGTACATTCAGATGCGCGAACTAATTAGAGCCGATAAAGAGACAGAAGAAAAACCCGCAGTAACATCAATAACGAAATTTGATGATAAGACCAAAGAATTCATTCAGAGCAGCGATACATTTTTTGTTGCCAGTTATGTGAAAACTGATGACGAAAACTCAAATGTCAATGAAGGCGTTGATGTATCACACCGTGGCGGCAGACCAGGGTTTATACGCGTCGATAGTGACAACACACTAACCATTCCTGACTACACAGGAAACTTTCATTTCAATACACTGGGTAATTTTCTGTTAACACCAAAAGCCGGCTTGTTATTTCCCGACTTTGAAACAGGCGACCTGTTAACACTTACCGGTACCGTTGAAATACTTTGGGATTCAGAAGAAACAGAATTTTTCGAAGGTGCTGAAAGACTCTGGCAATTTAAAATTGACCATGGCTACTGGATGAAAAATGCCCTGCCTTTACGATGGAAACTTGAAAAATATTCAGCCAACACATTATTGACCGGCACCTGGGATGAAGCTAAAAAAAACCAGCAGGCTGAATCAGAAAGAAACCAGTGGCAGAATTATAAGATCACAAAAATAACAAATGAAAGCAGCGTTATAAAATCATTTTATTTAAGCCCAGAAAGAAACCAGCGACCATTATTTTCAGCTGGACAATTTATAACAGTTAAAGCTGTTATAAACGATAAAGAAGTCATACGCACCTATACTGTCTCGAGTTCGCCGCATGACAATGACTATCGCATCAGCGTTAAACGTGAAACTTCCAAAGATATAAATATTCCAGACGGAGTTTTCTCCAATTACTTACACGATAAAACTGCTGTTGGTGACACGCTACAAATTAAAGCGGCAGCAGGCGACTTTACATTTGATACACAAAGTGAAAGACCAGCGGTATTGATCGCCGCAGGTGTCGGCATAACACCGATGATATCGATAGCACGTTTCGCATTGCTTGAAGCCGTACGCACACGTTCCAGAAGAAAACTGACAGTAATCCACTCGGCACATGATCATACGCAACGTGCCTTTTTTGAAGAGCTAAAAGAAATCGAAAAAAGCTCTTCTGGCAATATACGGTGTTTCTGGACGCTGAGTAAAATAGATGACAATCTAAAAGCAGGCGAGCACTACAACCATCAAGGCCATATAAACAGTACTTTATTGCAGGCAGTGTTGCCACTTGATGATTATGATTTCTACCTGTGTGGACCAGCCGGGTTCATGCAGGCAACATATAACCTGCTGCGAAATCTTGGTGTAAACGATCAACGTATTTTCGCTGAGTCGTTTGGCCCTGCGTCACTTGAACGTCAAAGCGACCACGCAACAAAAGCGTTTCAACAGATACCAGTCGCAAAAGAAGCTATCGTAGAATTCACCAGATCAAAAGTAAAACAGGCATGGACTGAAGGTGATGGCACATTACTGGAGTTTGCTGAAGCACATGGTCTGCTACCAGAATATGGTTGTCGCAGCGGTCAATGTAGCAACTGCAAAGTAAAACTTATCTCAGGCAAGGTTTCCTATAACCAGCCTCTACAGACTTCGCTCAATGATGATGAGGTTTTGTTGTGCTGCGCGATGCCTGCAGAGGCCTCAGGCGATGACATGATCAAAGTAGAGATCGATTTGTAAGCCACCCTCATTCATTATCGTCATTGCGAGTGAAGCGTGGCCGTCTCTGTAAACGACTGAGTTGTCTGCATGGGATTGCCACGCTTCACTCGCAATGACGACTTCTTTTTTCAACCACCCTCTTGCAAAACGATATAACGTTTTGAAATATCAAAATCTCGTTATTCACGAATTGTCGTCAGTATAAATTCAGTCACAGTTTTTTAATAACTATCAACAAATCAATTAGTTAGTTAAATACTAAAAAGTTGGCACAGCACCTGCAATGTAACTATTAACGGCACTACCGTTAGCTAAATTACAAACTTAATGAGGATATAACAATGAACACAAAAAACTTTTTACACGGTCTTTTACTGCTAGCAGCACTAACTGCAACAGGTATCGTGCAAGCTGCAACACCGACTACTAAAGACGGTGTTACCACTATTCACCTGGATGAGTACAACGGTTATTTCGCAGCACAGGAAACTTTAGTCAGCCTTAAGCCAGGTACCTATGATTTTGTTGTTAATAACAAAGCAGGAAAACTGGTTGGCTTCTGGCTACAGGATAATGTCACAAAGGAGTTTTTATTCAAGTCCCCCCTGGAGGAGGGCAAATCATTAACCGCCCGAGTAACCCTGACAGAAAATGGTTTTAGGTACCGTTGCCCGATAAACCCGACTGCCTGGTATGAAGTTGGCGTCAGCCAATAACAATGTACTCGCAAGGCCGGGTAAAAAAATGTAAGCAGCAACGTTGCTTCATGCGCTGAGACGCCGGGTTCAATGATGGACCCGGTCGTTTCTTTATACAAAGAAGTCACAGAAGAGAAACACCATGATCATCGACAACATGACAATCGCTTTTTTTATCGTTACTGCCGTTATTTCTTCCGCAGTAATAATACTAAGCAACCTGAAACAAGCTGAACAGGAATAAGAAATGAATGTAACTTCCATTTTAATGCTCCGCAGATTTCTAACTCGAAAACAAGCTGCAGAGCCATATACAAAAGCCATTAAAGCCGGCATCGGCGGAGCAATTGCAATTGCCACCCTGGTTTTACTTGGTTATATATCAGACAGCCCGCTACTCATGGCACCCTTTGGAGCAACCTGTGTACTGTTGTTCTCACTGCCTAAAAGCCCATTATCACAGCCCATCAATGTTATTGCTGGTCACGTGGTTTCGATCATTATCGGCTTAACACTGAATTATTTTCTGCCTCTCGACTGGTGGAGCCTGGGTCTTGCCGTTGGACTCGCCATTGCAGCAATGGCAGCTCTGCGTGTCACTCACCCTCCAGCAGGTGCAGACCCCATAGTTGTTTTCTTTAGCGGCCCGGGATGGGAGTACGCAATAGTACCCGTAGCACTTGGCAGTATTGCACTTGTTTTTACTGCATGGGTTTTCCATAAAATTCCGCCAAAGACAGATTATCCGTTGTCTGAACATAACGACTAACTAAATACAGCAAGAGGATACAACCATGGGCTGGCTTCGATATTTATTATTAATGTACCTGGTATTTTTTACTACCTATGTCGTGTTGGCAGAACCCATCTTTGAAAAACCCATGCTTGAAGGACTAACGAAAATTGAAGCAGGCAGCTTCAATATGGGTTGCTCCATCGATGACCATGGCTGCGACCCTGATGAAGGTAAAAAAGGCGGCATCAAATCAGTCGCCTAAACAACTACGACCACCCGTGTCATCCCGACCAGTGGGAGGGATCTTATACAGCGGACTTTAAGATTTCTCCCCCTGGTCGAAATGACACAAACTTTAAGAGATAAGAAATATGAAAACACTAGAAGCAATACGTTCACGTCGATCAGTTAAACATTATGACGCAGACCACGAGATGACCGAAGCAGAAATAAATGAACTGCTGTCTTTAGCTATGCTCTCGCCTACCGCATACAACCAGCAGAACTGGCGGTTTATTACTGTCACCGATAAAGAGTTAAGAAAACAGATCCGACAGGCAGCCTGGGACCAGTCACAGGTTACAGACACATCTTTATTCATCATCATGTGTGCCGACCTCAAAGCATGGGACAAACGACCTGAACGGTATTGGGCAAATGCACCACAGGAAGTTCAGGACTTTATGCTGCCCGCTATCGATGCCTACTACCGGGACAAAGAACAGGTGCAGAGAGACGAAGCGATGCGCAGTTGCGGAATTGCAGCACAGACATTAATGCTTGCTGCAAAATCGTTGGGGTATGACTCCTGCCCGATGGATGGCTTTGACTTCGACAAAGTCGCGGAACTTATCCACCTTCCTGATGACCATGTAATAACGATGTTTGTCGCGATAGGCAAAGGAACCAAACAACCCTGGCTACGTCCGGGACAGTTAAAACTGGAAGAAGTCGTTATCCAGAACAGGTTTTCATAACAGCAATAGAAGATCGTCATGACTACAGAACTACACCATGCAAACTCGAGAGGCTGCGCTGAACACGGATGGTTAAGCAGTCGCCATAGCTTCAGCTTTGCTGATTATTACAACCCGAAACGTATGGGGTTTGGCCTGTTAAAAGTCATTAATGACGATGTCGTGCAACCAGGCAAAGGGTTTGCCGTGCACCCTCATCGTAACATGGAGATAATATCCATCCCGCTTTCCGGTGCATTAAGGCACAGGGACAACATGGGTAATCATCACATTATCCGTGCCGGTGAGATACAGGTCATGTCTGCCGGAACAGGAATAACCCACTCCGAGTACAACCATTCAGATTCCGAAGCAGTTAACTTTCTTCAGATCTGGGTATTACCTGATAAACAAAATATCACACCAGGTTATCAACAAAAGATGTTCCCTGCTGAGGAACGTAAAAACCAGTTTCAGCTATTGATTTCACCCGAGCCGGATTCAGAGAGCCTGTTGATCAATCAGCAAGCGTATTTTTCGATGCTAGACCTTGAAGAATCCAAATCTGTTAGCTATCAATCTCATTCGGATAAAAACGGAGTTTACCTGTTCATCATTTCCGGAAAAGTTCAGGTTTTAGATAACGTACTTACAGACAAGGACGCACTGGCTATAACGGATGAAAGAGCAATCGCTATCAGTGCCAGCAGCAACTCACAGATATTGTGCATAGAAGTACCAATGCTGTAACCAGGCTAAAACTATTTCGTTATTTCATTACGACAATTCGTTATTAACGAAAAGTCGCTATATCAGAAAATCTCACACACCTAATACAATCAAATAGTTACAGCAATAAAATTGTTGGCACGCTGTATGCAATGGTAATAGTACTTATAAACAAAACGCTCATTACCCAAGAAAAATCATGCAACAAGCACAGACAAACAACACACATGAGCTCGATGTTCGGCCTTACGCCTGCCCTGTGCCGATCATCAAAGTCAGCAATTTTATGAAAGTCTTAACAGAAGGCGATGTCCTGAAAGTCAGCGCACGAGGCGACGGTACTTTAAAAGATCTATCAGCCTTATGTGCCAGGACGGGTGACCAGATGGTTGAACATATAAAGCATGATGAAGACTTAACCTTTTTCATTCGCAAGTCTTAAGCACTGTATTTTCGTCATTTAAATGAGAAAAAATCATGAACACTGAATCCATAATCTACGCATATGGAGTAAATGTATGCGACCTGAAAAGGTCGATGCCGATGGTTGCGGTCGGACAGTCATTGAACACATTACTATCTGGTGATGTATTGAGAATCAATACCTGCAGTCAAAAAGCGGCCAGCATGTTATCGGACTACTGCTCCAGCGTCGGCCACACATTATTACAACATGTAGAAATTGATAATGACGTCACACTCTACGTCAGAAAAAATTAATCATTTTAAATTCACAGGAGAACAACATGCCACATATAGAAGTTTACTCAACACCCAACTGCCCTTTTTGTGTAAGTGCAAAAGAATTACTGAAAAGTAAAAATCTCAACTTTCAGGAAATCGATGTCAGTGACGACACCGACAGCCTGCAGAAAATGATCAGGCTCAGCGGCCTGCGCACGGTACCGCAGATATTTATCAATAACCAGAGCATCGGCGGTTTTGATGAGCTGTCACAGATGAATGCAGATGGTGAACTGCCGCACCTGGAGAGTTAGTAAGAACAGGGACTGTGTTAGCGCATCACTGGTTGGTATTTAACAGGAGAAAACCATGGCACATACAACATTATTTAAAAACGAAATTTATCTAATTGTAACCAGCATCATCAGCATCGGAGTACTCAGCGGTTATGAGTATTTCAACATTGTTCTGGCAGCATTGCTCATTATTCCAGTCATTAAATTACCGGATAGAAACATATTTAATAAAGAGAAACTGCATTCAACCAATTTAGATAAGTGTGCAACCTGCAAATAAAAAGCGAAAAGATTATGAAATCGACATGGGTATATGATCAGGAAAATGTTAACTGGAAACAATTATCAGAACTCTACCGGATCGCACCACTCGGCGAAAAACCGGCAGAGGATCTAAAAACCGTATTCTCAAACAGTCGTTATAAATGTTTTATCTATGCCGGCACCAAACTGGTAGGTGTAGGGCGGGCACTGGCAGACGGACTGGATTGTTCCTATATCTGTGATATTGCTGTTCATCCCGAATATCAGGGAACCGGCCTTGGAAAAGCCATCGTCAAAAAATTAGTGACCATGTCTGAAAGTCACAAAAAAATAATTCTGTATGCCAATCCGGGAAAAGAAGGTTTCTACATTAAGCTAGGTTTTAGGAAAATGAATACTGCTATGGCAATTTTTATCGATCAGGTAAATGCAAAAAATACTGGTTTAGTAGAATAATTGAAGGATGCTGATTAAGCATCACATTTGTATTGATTACAAAAACCCAATCTTCACATAAATCAATGTTTCTTCCTCTACACGAGGAAAGTGTTTGGACAAATGCGGACTTCGCAGCCAGGTACCCTCCGGGTATTCACCATACTCATCAATAAACTTTCCGCTGATCACGACGATCTCTTCACCACCAAAATGCGTATGCGGTTGAAACACTTCATTTTTCGGCCATGCTACCAGGGCGGTACTTTCTGTATTGAACATATGTAATGGCAACACTTTTAAGCCCCCGATACCATCAGACCATCGCTGGTCTTCTGGTCGAATGACGACACGATCGTTATCACCACGTTGAAACTGGTCAAGTTTCACAAACAACTTACAGCCTTCTTTGGTAAACGGTTTATGTTTAGAACCCGGTGGATTACGGATATAAGTACCTGCCGGGTAATCACCGCTCCCATCAGAAAACACCCCTTCCAGAACAAGTATTTCTTCACCATGAGTGTGTGAATGTTGCGAAAAATAAGAACCCGGCTCGAATTTTACAAAACTCGTGACATGTCCTGATTCTTCAGCGACGCGTTCGAGATGCACACGCGAAACACCGTCTGCAGGACTTGTAACCCACTCCTGGTCTTCAGGCCGCAGACAAACTGCCTGGGAAAAATCCATATTTAAATTAAATTTGTTTTTCATTTTTAATTACCAGGTCCACCAGTCTTCTAACCGTTGGCGAGACCAGTAGCACCACTGGAAGCCCGACACAGAAAGCGAAGCTCCATGCATTGAGCCAGATATTTACTATGTCACTTACGAAACCAACATTAAACACACTTATAATAAATGACATTATGCAGGACATGAACAGTGCCATAAAAAATGCAAAGATAAAATGCTGGTATTTTCTGTGTATCACTTTCAGAGCGCTCCCGGTGTTGTCGTTTAACAAACAATATTGTTAATTACACTAGTGCAACTGCTGTGCCAACTATGCCAACAAATTTAAGTCACTGATTATATTGATCTTTATAACCTTCCCTGAAAAACACATTATTACGAAACTTCGTTTTTTACGATTTTTCATTATCGATTTTCAAATTTTAACTAAAGGGGCCTAATACCATCTATCTTAATATTGACCAACCTGGTAACTACCCGCTTCGATACCAAAAGATTTCATCAGCCGGTTCCAGGCATTGATCTGGACGATGATCATTGTCAGGTTGGCGATCTGCTCCTTATCAAAAAAGACGAACAGCTCATCAAAAAGACCTTGTTCATCATGTTCGCCAGTGGGTAGCGTGATGTATTCAGCCAAGGCAAGACAGGCCCGCTCTTCATCGCTATAGTAAGTAGTATCTTTCCACGCGGAGACAGAGTACAGGCGCTGCATGTCTTCACCTGCTGCCACGGCCTCCATAAAGTGCATATCGATACAATAGGCACAGGCATTGATACCGGATACTCTCATTCGAATAAGTTCGACCAGCTTGATATCAAACCCTG
>WTCC01000337.1 GCA_013138755.1 Gammaproteobacteria bacterium | reverse complement strand
CAGGACTTAAGTTATTGAGATAACCATGTCGGCGCTTTTTATTATAAAAGCATTCAATATAATCAAACAAGTCACTGCGAGCTTCATCTCGCGTTCGGTATCTAAATCGATTAACTCTTTCTCTTTTTAAGAGCCCGAAGAAGATTTCTGCAACAGCGTTGTTATCATAACAGTTCCCACGGCCACTCATGCTGCATTGAATACCATATTTATCCAGTTCGTTCCTAAAGTCATCACTGGTAGATTGGGCAACCCCCAGTCTGAGTGGTGGATTAACAAACCGCTTGGTTGTCGCATAGCAATCGCTATTCTGAGAGCATCAATCACTAAATGTCGACTTATCCAACGACTCATAGACCAACCGACTATTCGCCGTGAAAACAGATTGCAGGTGGCTCGGATAAGGGCGAAGGCATGTCGCCATCGAACTGCGTGATCGTAGCCGTGAATATATTTTGAGACATTGTGGTGAACCGGACCTGACACAGGAAAGTGCACTGTGATTATTTTGCAAAGACTGGATTAGTCGAACCGTTTGAATTCTAATACCAGCAATTTTCGCAGTAACCTTTCCTCAAGACTTTTTACTTCCCACAAGCCCATTCTTTCCAGGTAGGGTTTGTATTCAGCAGGAATAGGCTGTGGAATCAGCGCTCGCAATATGAGCTTTAACATTAGCTTCTTAGAACGTTTTTTATTTTTCAGTACTTTTAAAGCACGCCCGACAAACTGTTCCTCTTCTGTAAAGTCAGTACCAAACGGGAACCGCTGGAAGAAGCCCTGCTGTTTAAATGTTTGTATTTTTTCTTCAATGATATGCGGGTAATTATTTGTAAATTCCCTAAGTATCTGGTAATCAGGTTCTAACTTGCCAGCTTCTTTGGCTTGTTGCATAAGTGATTGCTGAAACCGTGAGTCAGCAATGTTAAGTAATTCCTTTATGATCTCTGAATCGGTCTTGCTGCGCAGGTTTGCAATGCCGTATTCGGTAACGACAATGTCGCGCAAATGGCGTGGAATGGTGGCATGGCCGTAATTCCACACGATGCTCGATTCAACCTTATCCCCTACTTCACGTGTGGCACGTAAGTTCATTAAAGAACGCCCATCTGGCAAGGCATGGGCCATAGCCACAAAGTTGTATTGCCCGCCAACACCGCTTACTACTCTGCCATCTTCCAGTCCATCTGAAACAATACTCCCTGATAGCGTGACTTTCATGCAGGTATTAACAAAACGGGCGTTCTTGCGTTGCAGCCGATCAATCTCTTCATGGCCATAAAGCTGATTAATGCGCTGTACGCTACGCATGTTTATGAGCATACGTTCTTTTTCAGGTAAGTCCTTAAGGGCCTGGTAAAAATTTTGTGGACCAAGAAAGAAACCACCATGAATCACGGCGCCACCTTTAAGATGTGTTCCCAAACATTGCTCAACGATCTGTTTTTTGTTTTCCTCTTTTGTGAAATCAGCCGGAATCAATTGTCCATTGGTAGTTTCAATGGTGCTGTTGTTATAACAAAGCCCCTCTTTAAAAACACCATACTTGACGAGATAGACAAAATCCTCCTGGGAGAGCTGCATATGGACGGCCTTCCGTTCAAGTAAAAGCTCAAGTGTCGTTGCTGTTACCTCATGTCGGATAAGACCTTCATTAAGTAGACGCTGTAATGGCAAGTCATCGTAAACGACACGTTTTAATATTCCGGCTTTATATAAATAAAGGAAACCATCTATGACCATTTCGGAGGCACCAAAAAGTCCTTTATCAAAAACACCAGTTTCCCCCATTTTTTCTATTAGATGACCAAATTTATCTATTACACCCAGATCTTTAAGAACCTGCTGATATTTTTGGTTATTTTCCTGTCGCATAATTAATGCATTAACAAAAGCATCGCCTATGGCGCCAATACCAATCTGTAATTCACCTTCATCCTTGATTAAGGTGGAAACATAAAGGCCGATAATGTGTTCTCGATCGGGAACTGACATTTTTGGTGTACCAAAAATACGATAATAATAATCAGGTCTATCTAGAATAAAGTCAAAATCACCCGGTTCCTGAACGGCATCACCATACATAAAGGGGAGATTAGGATTGACCTGGCCAACAACTGCGAAAGGGGTGCCATCGCGTTCCTCACGCAAACGCATTAGTTTCTGGAGATCCAGGCTAACGTCAGGGTTACAGCTAAGGCTGAACATTTTTTTACCCTCGATTTCACCGGGTGAGACGAGTTGCAGAATAAGGTTGGCGCCCCTGTCCATCATATCCCGGGCGACATGGGTGTAATTGCTGCTAATATAATTTTGCTGAGCGACCGGATTATTCAGAAATTTTCCTGCAGGAAAATAAAAATCCATGATTTGAATATTGTCTGGTAATCGATTATTGGTTCGATCCAGTTCATATTCCAGGTCCGGGTAATCACCAAAGACACGTTCGGTAAAAGGCCCCAAAAAGCGTTTCTCGAGCAAGCTATTACCCTTTGGTCGCTCAAGAGTCAACGCACTCACAATAGTGAGGCTAATTGTCGAATCCGCTTTAGCCCGATTGTAAAAGGCGTTAAGAAGATGATTTGCCTTGCCCGCAGCCAGTGGCGTACCGACAACCAGCGTTTTGCCCAGACGAAGCAGGACATCATCAACAATTTTGTTCTCATCGGAACAAATGACAGGTTGGGATAGTTTCATGATTAATCCACCTCTAAAATGTGTCATCTACTTGAGCCTTCCACAGAAGGCATACAGTTTTTAATCAGAGACAAAAGCCTCTTCCAGCACTTACTTTCTACCGACAGGCATTAAGCTTAGCGGTTGTATATCGCTATCTAAATTCAGAACTTCTCTTACTTCATCATCATTGAATGCACCAACCACCACTGTTCCAAGATGCAGTGATTCAGCCTGCAAAAAGAGATTCTGGCCAGCATGGCCAACTTCCATATGCACATAACGCACTCCGCGATCACCATACTTCCAGGTAGTACGTCGATAAATTGCCGTAAACACAAAAATAACGGCAGCATCACCAATACAGGACTGATCTAGCGCTGCTTCTTGCAGCGATTTTCGTAAATCCCCATTT
>WTCC01000178.1 GCA_013138755.1 Gammaproteobacteria bacterium | reverse complement strand
TTATGACCGCATTTTTCGCAATCTGTAATCGCATCGCTACTGAGGAAAGGTTTGGCTTTACCGCAGCTCTCGCAGATTAATGTACCAGGGCCTGTTATTTCCCCACTCTTGTAGAGTGGTGTTTGTTCTGTCGGCAATGCGGTTGTTTTAAACTGTTCCAGTTCGACGCGGGTATGATCAGCGACTGATAAAAACAGATCAACAACTTTACGTTCAATGATCTCGATGTCCAGCAGCAGCCAGTCATAAAACTCGGCGCTTGAATCCATCATAAACTCTGCGGCATCATTTATATCCCGCTTGATGAATTCTCCGATTTCGTGTGCTTCTTCGGCTGTTACATCACCGAGGTGTACTACCTGATCTTTAGCTAAATTCAGTGATTTTTGCAGGGACATATCGTTAGGGTCAGCTTGTTCAAATGCATCCCGCATCTCTTTCATTATCTGGTTGTATGCCGAAATAAGGTGATTTGACGATCTTTTTTGTAACTGATTCATATTTCTCTTTGTAATGACGGTTGTTTAGGTAAAACAGCTGTAAAAATAGCCGCTTGAATGAAACCAAGTCTTTATGTCGTTACATGGCTAGTGTATCCTTCCAGTCTGTTTATCTTGTCGTGTTTATGAATAAGTTATAGCTTAGAAATAAGCGACATGTAATGCCAACCGACGAACTGCACCATTTATTAGACACCGTTATGAATGAAGAATACCAAGCCCAGAAAATAGAAGAAAAAGTACAGAAAATCTGGGACGAAAAATCAACTTTTAAAGCAGTTGATCATTCGGAAAAAGAAAAATTTTATTGCCTTGCTATGTTTCCATACCCTAGTGGCCGGTTACATATGGGTCACGTGCGCAATTATTCCATCGGTGATGTTATTTCACGTTATCAGAGGATGAACGGTAAGAATGTATTGCAACCGATGGGTTGGGATGCTTTCGGTCTGCCCGCAGAAAATGCAGCGATTAAAAATAAAGTGGCTCCTGCAAAATGGACATTTGAAAACATTGACTACATGCGTAATCAGTTGCAGCGATTAGGTTTCGCATATGACTGGGATCGTGAGCTGGCAACATGCAAGCCGGATTACTACCGCTGGGAACAGTGGTTATTCGTCCGTCTGTATAAAAAAGGCATGGCCTACAAAAAAACCGCGGGTGTGAACTGGTGCCCTAATGATCAAACCGTATTGGCCAACGAGCAAGTTATTGATGGCAAGTGTTGGCGCTGTGATACAGATGTGGAACGTCGAGAAATATCGCAGTGGTTCATGAAGATTACCGATTATGCTGAACAGCTGCTGGATGGGCTTGAGCAGTTAGACGGATGGCCAGAACAGGTCCGTACGATGCAGCGTAACTGGATCGGACGATCGGAAGGTGTGGAACTGCAATTTGAAGTAGAGAATACAGATGAAGAGGAATCTACATTAACGGTGTATACCACGCGTGCAGATACTTTGATGGGTGTTACCTACGTGGCGATTGCTGTCGAACATCCATTGGCTAAAACAGCCGCAGAGACTAATCCAGGGCTTCAGGCTTTCATCGATTCATGTAAAGCAACGAGTGTTGCTGAAGCGGACATGGCTACCATGGAAAAGAAAGGTATGGCAACGGGCCTGTTTGTAAAACATCCTATTACGGGTGATCAGGTGCCTGTATGGGTTGCGAATTTTGTGTTGATTGATTATGGCTCAGGTGCGGTCATGTCGGTACCAGCCCACGATGTACGTGATTACGCATTTGCTAAGGCGTATGACCTGCCAATAAAACAAGTGGTCTTTCCAGAGGACGGTTCTGATATCACGGTAGATACAGAGGCTTATGTTGAAAAAGGTATACTAAAAAATTCAGCAGAATTTGATGGTTTAAAATCAGAACAAGCTATCGATGCGATTGCAGAAAAGTTAAGTTCAATCAATAAAGGTGAAAAGCAGGTCAACTATCGACTGCGTGATTGGGGTGTTTCGAGGCAGCGTTATTGGGGTACGCCTATCCCGATTATCCATTGTGAGCAATGTGGTACGGTTCCGGTGCCTGAGGATCAGTTACCGGTCGTCTTACCCGTAGATATCGAGTATGGTGATGACGTCGGATCACCTATCAAAAAGATGCCGGAGTTCTATGAGACTTCCTGCCCTGAGTGTGGTGGTTCGGCGACAAGAGAGACTGACACCTTCGATACGTTTTTTGAGTCGTCCTGGTACTACGCACGTTTTGCTTGTCCTGATGCTGATGTGATGCTCGATAGCAGGGCGAAATATTGGGCTCCAGTTGATCAGTATATCGGCGGTATCGAACATGCAGTATTGCATCTTCTCTATGCGCGATTTTTTCACAAATTAATGCGTGATGAAGGTCTATTGGATAGCGATGAACCTTTTAAAAATCTACTCACACAGGGAATGGTGCTGAAAGATGGCAGTAAGATGTCTAAGTCAAAAGGCAATACAGTTGACCCACAGGCATTGATTGAGAAATATGGTGCAGATACTGTTCGATTGTTCATCTTGTTTGCGGCACCGCCTGAGCAGTCACTGGAGTGGAATGATGAAGGTGTTGAAGGGGCGTCACGATTCTTAAAGCGCTTGTGGAAATTGGTTCTAACCCATCATGATCGCAACGGTGAAATTAAACTCGATGCCTTAACATCTGAGCAAAAGGATCTGCGCCGCAAACTTCATGAGACGATTGCTAAGGTGACCGATGATATCGGTCGTCGTCATACATTTAATACAGCCATCGCCGCAACTATGGAATTAATTAATGAGTTGGCTAAATTTAATGATGATACTGAACAAGGCTCAGCAGTCGTTCGCGAGGCTGTAGAGAGTGTTATTTTATTGTTGTCGCCAATCGTTCCTCATATAACGCAGCAATTGTGGGAAGAGTTGGGGCATGATGGTCTTCTTGCAGATACGGCATGGCCAGTGTGTGATGAGTCTGCACTGGTATGTGATGAAGTAGAGCTTGTCGTTCAAGTGAATGGTAAGTTGCGCTCAAAGGTCAGCGTAGACGCCAATGCAGATAATGCTGCTATAGAAGCAGCAGCATTAGCAGATGAAAAAATTATCGTGAACATCGAAGGTAAAACGGTTCGAAAAATTATCGTTGTGCCTGGACGTTTAGTCAATATTGTTGCTAATTAATATGTTTGATCTATCACCATTTCTACCAGTGAGTTTTTTTCGTTTTTTCATCATGCTGCTGTCTGTCTCTGTCGTATCTAGCTGTGGTTTTCAGCTGCGAGGTGAGCTGGACCTGTCTAAAGAAATCTCACCTCTCTATCTCGAACGAAACGCTGCGTTCGAATTAGCGCGAGAATTAAAATTATTATTGGCGACAAATAATATATCGATCACTGATGATCCAGGTATGTCAAATTCACAGCTAGCCTTATTGACCGAAGATAAGAGCAGGCGTGTATTAACGGTCGATGGCGATGGTCGTGTTAGAGAATACCTATTGAACTACACCATTAATTTCACAGTAAATACCGGTAGGTTTACTAGAAAAGAATCGAATGAGACAACTGAATCGATCTCTCTGGCGCGTAGTTTGTTGTTTGATACTGAAGCAGTACTTGCTGTTACCAATGAGTCAGAAATTCTCTATAAAGATATGCAGCGTAATGCTGCACGTTTGATCTTATTGAAATTACAGGCATTCGTGCGTGCAGATTCGGCATCAACCGATCAGCCTGCAGACAAGTAGTCAAAATTCGATGAATGTGCGTCCTGATCAATTAGGTTCAATAATCGCAAAAAGTATTTTCCCTGTCTATATGGTCAGCGGTGATGAGCCATTGCAGCAGATGGAATCTCTAGACATCATCAGAACATATCTAAAAGAAAATGATTTTTTAGAAAGAGAAATACTGGATGTCGATGCTCAATTCGACTGGCAGCAATTGATGGATGAGGCTGCCAGCCTGTCTTTGTTTGCAACGCGACGTATCGTTGAGCTTCGATTACCTTCCGCAAAACCGGGAAGGCAAGGGGCGCAGATACTAAAAGAATATTTAACTAACCCACCTGAAGATACGATACTGATCATCAATTCGGGAAAAATAGATGGTAACGCAAAAAAATCTGCATGGTATAAAACTATCGAACAA
>WTCC01000254.1 GCA_013138755.1 Gammaproteobacteria bacterium | reverse complement strand
ATCTCGGTATACGGTTTGTTAAAACGTGGGTGTTTATTTTTGGCCAGCCAGTCACTGACAACCTGTTCAAACTCTACGGTTGTCATTCCGGCATGGGTCGCCATGACGATTTCGAGCAGGCCTTTTTCACCAGAAACCATTACAGCCTCCATGTCATTATCGAGCACAGACTTAAAGGGTTGTTGCGTTTTCCATTCAGGGTGCTCTGGTGCAAGCTGATGTACTCGATCAATCGCAAACTGTAGCTGAAAATATACGGGCTGCTCCGACCACAGTGTTCCGTCGTTATCGAATACAGCTATGCGTTCGTCAGGCAAAACATAATCAGGACCATCTTCGAGGGTGACTTTTTCGACGAACTGAATAATAGCCTGCCTGGCATCACTTTTATTCCATGATGGCAGCATTTCAGCTTGCAGGGTCGTATTCTGTGCAAAGCTGTTGCTGAAAAACAGCATCACAGCCAGCAATGAAAAATACTGATAACTCGGTCGCATAAAATGATATTCCTTATGTGCCGCGAAGCAGGATAACAACGCCAGCTAGATACCTTACTCTGTCATTATCCTGACTCACTGCAGTTAATGTTTAATGTGAACCGGTAGTCGTTGTTAATTTCTCCATGACTTTATCAAGACTGAAACTCGCCGGTTTTTGGCGCGGCGGATATTCCTTGAAGGTCGCCAGGAAATCACCGACATAAGCTTGCGCAGGCACCAACAGGTAAGCACGATCTAACAACCAGTCGTAGTATGTATTAGAAGTAATCTCTGCACGTTCATATGGATCACGACGCAAATTTTCGATTAACGGCACGCGCAAAGGCACAAAAGGTTCCATCCATGCCTGGAAGGTAGCTTCTACCCGCTGTTCCATAAAGATTAGTTTCCAGTCCTGATAACGCAACGCAGTCAGGTCACCATCATCAGAGAAATAGAAAATTTCCTTACGTGGTGCTTTTTCCTCCTTGCCGGTCAGATATGGTAGGAAGTTATATCCATCCAAGTGTACTTTATAATCACGCCCCATCGCTTTATGGCCTTTCAATAATTCATCTTTGATGTCTGCATCACCAGCAGCGGCTAGAATCGTTGGTAACCAGTCCATGTGATGCATGATCTCGGTCGACCAGACGCCGGCTTTAATGTTGCCGGGCCAGCGAACCATAGCCGGTACACGCATCGCGCCTTCCCAGTTGGTGTTTTTCTCACCACGGAACGGTGTCATCGCAGCGTCAGGCCAGGTATTCATGTGCGGGCCGTTGTCCGTTGAATAGAAGACCAGCGTATTGTCCACTACGCCGAGTTCATCGAGTAGCTCGAGGAATTTACCGACGTGCATATCATGCTCGACCATGCCGTCAGAGTATTCATCCTGTCCGGAGATTCCACGCAACTCTTTCTTAACATGCGTGCGGAAATGCATACGAGTACCGTTCCACCAGACGAACCACGGTTTGCCGGCTTTATGCTGTTTCTTTATAAAATCGATAGCTGCATCGGATGTTTCATCATCCACTGTCTCCATACGTTTTTTGGTTAAAGGTCCAGTATCTTCGATCTTGCCGCCAGCGTATGCATGGATGACACCACGAGGTCCGAACTTTTTACGGAAC
Organism: Gammaproteobacteria bacterium; assembly: GCA_013138755.1. Classification (GTDB taxonomy): domain Bacteria; phylum Pseudomonadota; class Gammaproteobacteria; order SZUA-229; family SZUA-229. Next base: position 1,787 of record WTCC01000254.1, on the reverse strand, counting down.
TCTGGATTTTCTGGATAATCTTCGCTCTCCGGTTCTTCTTCAGCATTCAGGTGATACAGGTTTCCGAAACACTCATCAAAGCCATGATTACTTGGCAGCATCTCATCTCGATCACCTAAATGGTTTTTACCAAATTGACCGGTAGAGTAACCTTGTGCTTTTAGCAATCCGGCGATAGTCGGATCTTTTTCATTCATACCTTCTTTGGCACCCGGCAAACCAACCTTGGAGAGGCCAGTACGAAAAACGCTCTGCCCGGTAATGAAAGAGGAACGCCCGGCAGTACAGCTCTGTTCAGCATAATAGTCGGTAAATGCCATGCCTTCACTGGCGATGCGGTCGATGTTAGGTGTTTTGTAACCCATCATACCGTGCGTGTAAGTAGAGATATTGGACTGACCGATATCGTCTCCCCAAATAACTAGTATATTAGGTTTGCCTTTTACCTGGTCGTTTGATTTGCCTTTTTCAGCAGTCGCATCCTGAGAACCACAACTTAGTGTTAAACCAATCGTTGTAACGATTGCTAGTACAGTTAGACTTTTCATTATTATCTTCCCTTTTATTTTCATATGTTCAATTAGAAACCACTCTTACTTTTCTGTCAATTCAGTATTAACTTTTATTCTAATAACACGTGCTGTCGCAGTAGCAGATGCACCACCGTCTGATAATACATGCACGGTATAACCTTCATTTAAAGCACCTGATGACCCTTCTGCAGCTGCTGTACCTGCAGATGCCTCAACACCTGCCTGAAATTCAATGGTTCCGTCATTCAATCTATCTAACATTTCTTGCGTTTCAAGCACCAGTAATATCTTGTACGAACGCGCTCCCCAGCCGCCACCAATATCAAACCGACTGACGGTAAAGTATGTACGTTTGCCAGTTTTTTTATTGAGATAAACACCCTCACCACCACCAGCACCAACGATAGGAACTTTGGTCACTTTCATATTAGCAACAGCATAACCTAATGAATCATCAATTTGCTTCTGTAGTTCGGCATCCTGTTTAACCAGACCATCAATGGCTGTTTTAGCCATCAAATCAAGTTCACTACGTTTACTAACTTTTTCAGCAGTTGTCATGCTTGTACAACCAGTAAGCAAAAACATAACTAACAGAATTAAATTTATCGTCTTCATTCTCACTACCGTCATATATTATTTCCCAAAAAAATCCGCTAATAACTATATCACTTGTATACAGCGATTAACGGTCTTAAATAAAAAAGCTAAAGGTTATTATTTATTCTGCGCCTTCAGTTTTTTTGCTTTAACTCACACTCAGCGCCCATGCCACTTTTCAGATATTCTGGCAGGACATCTAGAGGCACAACAAGGTCACTCATCACTGGATCCCGTTTGTGCTTGAGAACTTATAGTGAAACTTAATAATATAAATATGGCTAATGCATTAATATGCGGTAGATGAAAAACAACTGAGTCTGACGTTACTCTGCTCACCTAACTCCTTATGTTAAGATTGTTCTAACTCAAGTCATGTAGATTTGTAAAAGGAATGCACATGAAATATCTGCCTCTATTTTTATCGCTCTGCCTTTCCTCAACATTGGCAAACGCTGCATCACCTGATCCACGCGACCTTATTCAACAAGCCATGGATCATTGGCGCGGTCTATCATCTTATTCTGAAATGACCATGACCATCCACCGCCCCGACTGGGAAAGAAGCATGTCCATGCGTAGCTGGACCAAAGGTGATAAAACGTCATTGGTACGTGTCACCCTGCCAAAAAAAGATGCGGGTAATGGCACGCT
>WTCC01000350.1 GCA_013138755.1 Gammaproteobacteria bacterium | reverse complement strand
CCTAAGTGAAGATCACTGGGACTTGATACGTGCTTTGCAGGAATACTATCATAAAGTCGAATTCCCAAAGCTGCGCCAGATAAAGGATGCTTTAGAAGAAAAGTTCCACTCACGTGGTGGCATGAAGTATCTGTATCAGATAATACCTGGCGGTCCTGTGGCAGAAGGTTGTCGTCTCGCTGGGCTTGATATTCCCGCTGGTGCAATCGACAAATCATTTGGCAGCACAGCTTAAAATCATAAGAATCTGCAATAACGCAGCTAACAAGCCTTAAGGCTTACACAAAAAACCCTGCTTAACTAAACCTTACGGTGAAGTTAAACAGGGTTTAATTTTTTCAGCCCAGCACCCGGGTAGAGCAATAATTAGTTACTCGATAAATCAGGCACCCTTGTGTATCCAGTCAGCGCCTATGGTTCCTTGTAAACGTTCCAGATAAGTATCACTGTTCACCCACTCTAACATTTCTTCAGCATTTTCCAGCTGCTCCTGCAGCTGAGCCCAGATATCGACCAGTGATTCATTAGTCTCATCCATCTTTTGCTCGATGTAATTTTTATTCATCTGCCACAAACCAGCATCACGCTGCTGCTTGATTGCTAAGCGTTGTTTGTACCAGTCACTCTGCAATAAATATTCACGAGTAAACATTTCACGGATAGAAGGGTCGTCTATCGTTTTTCCATCATATGACCCTTGCGCCATAATCGTTAAAACAACTTGCAGAGGCGGACACGCATCATCGATTGAACCATCTTCGATATAAGCCTGTGCAACTTTTTGTTGCGCTTCAACAATATTGTTTATGCCATCGATATATGCGTCCATACCCTGCGTTTCTGGACGCAGCATTTCCTCATCAAAAACGATAGTCGGGCTATCAAAAACTTTACCGAAGAATGCATGAACGAATTTCTCCGTTATGCGATAACCCAGACGGCTGGCATAAATTGTCTTGCCATCCTGCTCAAAGTCTTCTATTTTTTCTAAATGGCCATTTTTAATCAAATAGTCCGGATCACGATGCTTGATCGGTAAACGACACCAGATCTCAGGAATCAGCATACTGACATCATGATCAACGCGGCGATCCGCACCGATATAACCGGCAGCCGACGAATAACCTGCATAGCCACACAAAATAAATGACACTAATGCATTGTTGAGGTCGGCTGTCGTCGACAGGGCGTTAAATGGGCCTTTTGTTAACGCGCCTTCAGAGCCTGCTCCTGTTGTTGATGGTGATTTTCCTGTAAGACTACAGATTAAATCCATAAACAATTCTGGCAACTCCTGATAATGGATCGGATTATAAACCGCTAGTGGTCGTATGCCTGCCGCCTTATCTTCAGGATTATTACGACGGCCTTGCAGTACTGCATTGACAGGAAAATACACTGGATCAAACAATGTCAGTCCACGTGATAACCGTGTACCAATCTGTGCCAGATACAAATTCCTTGGATTAGCAATATCTGGGCGCACCTGTAGGTAACGCACATTTTTACTGTGTTCGCCATCAACGATACGCGGGTGTGCTGACGAAACAAAATAGTCGTTGCTATCATCTTCAGCTGCCCGGTGAATCAGACCCTGCATCGGTTGCGAGTACTCTTGAAAACTAATCGCATCCTCTATAAGTTCTTTCGCATCCTGGCTATTGAGCGGCTCAAAGTTAGAAATAAAATTACCATCTTCCGCAAGATCAGACTCTGTCTGTGTGTCAAAACCACGGATGACCGCATCGTCTGGCCGCTGGAACAATCTCTGCTCACAATTTTTTACGATCTTAACGCTGGAATTACTGTATCTCGGATTAACTTTATTCTCTAGGTAGCTTAGTGGCACAACGGTTGATGCCGTGATGTCATCTTCTGTTTGTACTTTTGTTGCGGCGACGAAGTCCTGGCGCAATTTATATATTCGCCAGGTACCATCTTTACGTACACCAACACGCAGATAACTGGTTATCAGTTTACGCCCATCAAATTTTAATTCATGTCCTGGATAGCCATTCACTTCATCAACTGAAAAGTGCTCTCGCCAGTTATCTTTCCATTCCAGCTTATAAAAACGCTTGATCATATAAACCAATGCCAGGATATGCTGAGGAATGTTTTCTAACCACTGGTTATATTCATCAGTATAAGTTTCTGCAGATGGCGTCAATAAACGAATAACAGAGCCTAAGCTACGCTTGCCACTGAGAACATTGCGGTCATCATTCTTAGAGCTATCACGACGACGTTTTGAATAATCATAATTAAATATAGCCTCTACTTGATTAAGATTTTCTTCAAAGTCTCCAACAAATACCGGTCCTGAAATCATAGAATCTTGAATCGACTTGGAAATTTCAGATTTTCCGCCACCGGATACCGTGCTCGGTTTGTGACAGAACGTGCCTTCTCCCAGTGTACCGATCAAGCGCCAACTCGGTGCCTGCGGGTGCTTCTGCATGTGCACTTTGAAACCACTAGGATAGATATAAGTATGCTTCACCAAAAGTTTAATCTGTTTACTCTCACCGTCTTTCATCCAGCTTATTAATTGCTGTTCCATATCGATGTGTGCATCTTCTGGAATAAACACGATATCTTTATGGTGGTTATCGACTGCATAACCGGCTGGGTGAGCCGTAATACCCTCTTCCAGCTGTTTACATAAACGCTCGAAGGTGTGTTCAGACATTTCCTCTTCAACTTTTGGTAGATAATAATTACCTAAATTGAATCGCGGGAATGCTATCGCACCACCGGAATGCTCCTCTTCAACGCCGCCAAACAGGTTAGAGGAATAACTGATCTGTGATTTAATCTCTTTTTTACTGTAACCAAAATAGTTGTCGGCAATGATAGTAACGATCACACCATTCATATCACGACAAACAATTTTAAACGCACCGCCTTCGTTATAAAGCTCATCACCTTTTTTCCAGCACATACCGTCTTTACGCTGAAGCTCTGTGGCGTCATCATAGTGGGGCAGACCAAGCGCTTTCTTACTTAACTTAGTTAAGTGTGGCGCTAAGATGACACAGCCACTGTGACCCGTCCAATGGTCAATATCTAATGCCGCGTCATTTTCAGGCAGAAAAGGATCACCACCATTACCAAATATTGATTCGACGAAATCTAGATTTGAAACTAAAGTGCCTGGTGCAAAAAAACGGGTCTCGAGGCTTTTTTCCGGTAATGCACCCTCTACTTCAGGGCGCACGATTGGACGAAGCAACAAAGAGACCCACATATCAACGGGCGCATCATTCGAACCTGCGATCGGCAAACCTAACAATTCGGCTGGCGGATCCAGTGCAACCTGTAACAGATTAGCGTAGACACTAACTGGCACGGCTTTTTTATCCGCAGGTATTGGCAAACCACCTTCAACTATATGAAAGACTCCCGACGTTGTGCGGCGATCACTTTTAGGATTATGTAACACACCTTGCACTAAACGGTATGACTCAACTAGATCTGATTTATAAGTATCGCTGTCAAATGGCAACGATAATTCACGCGCAATGCCTTTCTCATTTAAGTTAAAGGTTTCTCCAGGCAATTTTATTTCAACGTCCACACCATTACGCTTGAAGTAATCGTTTAAAAAATTCTGTATCCGCTGGTCTGCCGGACAGCGATATTCCGCTAATAATTGTCTTTGAGCCAGATAGTTTTTTAACAGACTATCGGCAACAGCTAAATAACCATGATCTGAACTCAATTGACAACGATGGCCCAAGGACGCTAACTGCAAGCAGATATGTTGTAAAGTTATCTGGCGCTTATCAATGGCTCGTCTTTCAGGGATAGTGTAATTTTCAGGTGAGTTCATAACAGATGCCAAAACAAGGACCTCAGGTGCGTATTAACGTGTGGGGGGCTAATTTTAGAGATATGAGGACGATTTATCCAATCGAATTGCATCAATATAAGCATCGACTTCTATTCTTATGTCTAATATAAACAACTGGTTACAAACTTCAGTGGCTTTTGGCGCACCAATACTGTGCGAAATTTAGTATATTTTTTCCTGTTAATGATTATTTTTATGATTCGCATAAAAAAACCTCAACTGAATCATCTCCAGATGAGGCGGATCGCTATGATAAAACTCTTCTACTTACCTAAAATTCATCATCCATTGAAGCTATTGCACCGCCGGTTACATCGGCTTGCTGTTTGTCGATGAGCTCCTGTTCAAGTCTTAATTGCGCCATCGCCTTCTCGTAACGGCGAACTTTTTCAGCCTGGGTGCGTTGCTTTTCAGTTAATTTTTTCACGGTTTTTGTTTTGGTGGCAACGACTGATTTTGGTTTTTTCTTCTGCACCGTTTTCGGAACTGATCGGACATTAGCTATCGATTTGCCAGTAGCAGATTTCTTTACTTTATTCTGCCGAGCAATCTTTTTACTATTATTTTTGTTCGCTGACATTTCTGCGTAAATAGATTCTATTTCATTATCGACGTCAGCATCTCCTAAAACACTGACCCGAGTAAGCAAGTCTAACGATTTTTTTAAATCCTTTTTCACACCCAGACCCTGTCTGTACAACTGACCCAACAGTAGCATCGCATCAGGTTTATGATCGTTTGCTTCAGTTTTTACACTATTAAGCCAATCTGAATGTGTCTTCTTATTGAAGCCCCGTTCTTTAACCATCAAATAAGTGCTTCTGCGTTCCGCTTTTTTCAATCCTGATTTTGCTGCACGATCATACCAATACAATGCTTTATCTAAACTGGAAACAACCCCTTCACCCACCTCATACATTAATGCTAATTTATATTGCGCTTGCACATTTCCATTATCAGCCAATTTTTGCTGAAATTTAAAAACATTACTGGATTGATCGATTAGCTCGATTGC
>WTCC01000285.1 GCA_013138755.1 Gammaproteobacteria bacterium | reverse complement strand
ATAATTGCTTCTCAGCAAAAAAATGATATTACCCTTGCTGATGGCAGCGTGGTGATTAATATGTGTGCTAATAATTATCTTGGATTAGCTAATAATCCTGAAGTGATCCAGGCGGCTAAAGACAGTTATGACCAGTGGGGCTTTGGGCTTTCTTCCGTGCGTTTTATCTGTGGCACACAAACTGTTCATAAAACACTGGAAGATAAAGTATCTGAGTTTCTGGCTATGGAAGCAACGATTTTGTACGCTGCCTGTTTTGATGCAAATACAGGTTTGTTCGAAACCATCCTGACGAAAGAAGACGCAGTAATTTCCGATGAGTTGAATCATGCCTCGATTATCGATGGTGTACGCCTGTGTAAAGCAGCTCGCTACCGTTACAACAATAACAACATGGAAGACCTTGAAGAAAAGCTGAAAGAGGCGAGGTCTGCCGGAGCACGTCGCATCCTGATCACTACCGATGGCGTATTTTCGATGGATGGTACCATCGCACAACTGGATAAAATTTGTGACCTGGCCGATCAATATGATGCCATGGTTCACCATGATGACTGTCATGCGGTGGGTTTCATGGGTGACAAAGGTCGAGGCATTCACGAATACTGTGGCGTGATGGATCGTGTCGATATTATTACCGGCACGTTTGGCAAGGCACTTGGCGGTGCATCCGGAGGTTATACATCCGGTCGTAAAGAGATAATCGATATGTTACGCCAGCGCTCACGCCCATATCTTTTTTCGAACACCGTAGCTCCAGCAATCTGTGCGGCTACCATTAAAGTATTGGACATGCTTTCAAATTCTACAACGTTGCGCGATCACCTACTGGATAACACGCACTATTTCCGCAAGGGTATGCAAGATGCCGGTTTTGAAGTGGAAGAGGGCGATCATCCAATCGTTCCCGTGATGTTAGGTGATGCCAAGTTAGCGCAGACCATGTCACAAAAATTATTAGAACGCGGTGTCTATGCTATCGGTTTCTTCTTTCCCGTTGTACCTAAGGGTAAAGCCAGAATCCGAACTCAAATTTCAGCAGCGCATACAAAAAAAGATCTGGATACAGCGATTGCGGCATTTGCTGAAACTTATAAAGAGCTTAACGCTTAACCTTCATAGTACCTCATTTCTCAGATAGCACTTGAAATATAGTTTTATTTCAGTAGTCTCTGCTGTGTGAGTCAGAATAATTACAACCTACCGCAGCTGTACCTAACAATATCGTTGATATTAACGATAGGTGCAGTCAATGCTGATGGATTTTTATCTTATGGCGCTGATCTAAATCATAGTAAGGACGTATTGCAGATTTATAAGTATACAGATCGTAATGGAAAAACGACTTATTCATCATCAGTTAATAATGATTATGTCGATGTGAAAGAGATTGCCATTGCGTTGCCACCACCGGCTGAATATGCAGAAGAAGCGCGATTAAGAAGCCTGAAATTTGAAAAAGTTGCTGAGGAACTTGGTCTGGCACGTGAGAAACGTGAAGCGTTGCGTGAAGAAAAGAAAAAGAAACGGTTGGATCGGTTGGCTTTGAGAAACCAGTCAAAACCGACTGTCTATGAACAAAATATCTATGTTAGATATCCTTACCGCTTATGGAGAACATATCGACACGGCGGCCATCGTAATGATAATAAACCCGTTACACGGCCTTCCGTTGGTCACCGTACATCAAGTATGAATCTGCCGTCCTCAAGCTTTCATTGATCTATGCTTTCATCGATTTATGACAGAAAAATTATTTATGATTTATCTGTAGCCGTTATCGATATTCGGGAATTGACTAACTGGTAGTGTTCTCTGTACTGACTAGATAATCTGTTGAGCCACTGTTTCCGGTCAGAATTGGTTTCTTTCTCTTCAAGTTGTTCGGCGAGATGGATGATGACAGGTAAAACTTTTAGCTGGCTTAGCAATAGGTTTTTTTCAAAGTTATCGCCATCAAATAAAAATTCTTTAGCGGTTGCCATGCGCAGAGAGTTCAGTGTCGCTGAAGCGATTGTTTCACCTGGCATCTCGGAGAGATTTATCTTTGGTTGCTCAGTAGCAAGTGCTTCAAGTTCATCCAGTGATCGTTCTGAGCTGGTACTTATAGCATCGATTATCGTTGTCGACGTGTCGTTAATGCTGATAAATGTAAGAACCATTTTTGTACGACGGATAACCGTTAGATACTGTTCGTCTTCGAGCAAAAGTTTAAGGACGCTATAACCGGAGTCAATAGCTTTTATTTCTTTTGGCGTAACATTAGCATTCGCAAGTGAAAAGTTGGCTACAAAAAAAGAGCTGCTTATCAATGTGATAAGCAGTAACTTAGAAAATAGTTGCATGATATGGTTTATGCCCTGTATCTTTCTGCTTCTATGCTCATGCACAAGTTAACTTTTTCATCGACCATCGATGATAGTGAATTCATACCGAACTCGGCGCGATGTACAGTAGTGGTCGCTTTTACAATGATGGTGCCAGAATCACCCGGTTCGTCATCAGCTCCTGTTACGGTAACGTAAAATGCTACGGCTTTTGTAATTCCACGCATAGTTAACAAGCCTTTTAAAATAGCATTTGTATCATCTGTCCATTCAAAACTAGTGCTGGCGAAAACCAGATTAGGATGTTCTTCGACATCGAAAAAACTGTCACCTTTAAGTAATTTTTCGATAAATAATACGTTAGTGGTCAGGCTGGCTACCTTGATGGTAACCATTGATTGGCTGTCATCGCCTTTGAGTGCAATACCGCCGTTAAAATGTTGGAAATCACCCTTAACAACTCCGATAGAGCTTTCTACACAGAAACCCATCTTGGAGCTGTTTGGTTTTATACGATACAGGTCGCCGTCAACAGCTGATTTAAGCATTGTATCAATCAGTGCGTGATCGATGTCCGCATCTTTAAATGGTTCGCATAGTTCTTCGCCTACTGCAGCATATGGTTGTACTGGAAACAGCAAAGAAACTATCAGCGCACTTATGTGAATAATTCTATTATTTTTCAACATCGTCTTGCCTGTTATTAATCAAATATAAGCAAATTCTAATATAGATTATCGTTTATGTCAATAAAACACTGACAATTTGTATTAATTTAATATGATAAATAATTGATATATCTCATATTTTATGTTTTCTAGCATAAATAAATATAACGTTTGTATACAGTCCGTATACCTATAGAACTATGCAATAACTTGCTAAACTATTGATAGTATTGACTGAGTAATATAAGTTTAATCATACTTATCAAATGTGAATGTAAGGAGCTAAGTTGGGGGAATGATGGCAATAAAACAAGCTTTAATCGTAGATGACTCCAAGTCAGCACGTATGGTATTGAAGCGTATGCTCGAGGAACTCAACCTGGTAGTGAATACAGTAGAGACAGCCACGGACGCTATAGATTACTTAAAAAAATACCAACCTGACGTTATCTTTATGGATCACATGATGCCAGGTATGGATGGTTTTGAGGCTGTTAAACAGATAAAAAGTAATTCGCAGACGGCTGTTATTCCTATCATGATGTATACCTCGCGTGGCGGTGATGTATATCTTAGTCAAGCCCGTGCTCTTGGTGCGGTTGGTATTATCCCTAAAACGATATCTCCGGTAGGTCTTAAAGAATCTTTGTTTAAATTAGGGTTAATCGAAGATCGCCGAAAACCAACTCCTATAGCGGTGGAGGAGGTTGATGTGCCAGCGAAAACTACCCCAGATTCTGACAGGTCTGAAGAGCAGATACTTGAAGAAGATCTATTAGACAGTCAAACGAAGCATGATTCTTATATAGAAGATCTTCGTAGGATGATGGATGATCAGACGATCGAGTTACATAAAAGCATGTGGCTTGGTATTGAGTCAGTGAGTCATGAGATTTTTAACAGGCTTAGCAGCGAACTTGAAGAAAAATTTGAAAAGCTACAAACGTTACCGCAGGAAGTTGCATCAAAATTAGCAGTCAAAGATAATAAGTTTTCTGTGCCGATGGTTATCATCAGTGTACTGCTAGCATTTTCTCTTATATTAAATGTGTTTTTGTTATCGGGTGATAGCAGGGGTGAAAAGGAAGCGGTTGTGGTCGCTAGTGACGATGAAGAAGTAATTACAGAAACGGTACCTCGCGTCGAAAAAGTAGTGGACCAAGACACTGATCAAGCCTCTGTCGAATTTATTAAATGGGCCCAGAATAAGGTTGTTGATTATCCATATAATGAACTGGCATTAAATGATAACCGTCTTGATGCAATTACTGCTTTGGTGAAGAAAGCGTTAGATGCAGGATATAAAGGAAGTATCATTTTGCAAACACACGTTGGAAAATTCTGTATGAATAGAGATGAGAATGGTAATTATTCTCTCGCAGATGATGACTTGTCTGTTATCAAATGTGAATACATCGGTAATCATCTACAGCCTACAGACAAACCATCAACGCATCAGTCATTAGGGTTTGCAAATTATCTATCTGATTCCAATCTTCTGAATGAGAGAGGTATCATCCTGGAAGTGACCAATGAGTCACGATTTTTTGAAACAGAAAAATACCCCGAGTTATCATCAGAAACAAAAGTAAAGGATTGGAACATTGCTGCACAATCAAATAACCGAGTCACTGTTAAATTAAAACCAGCAGACTTCGATGCTATTCTCGAGTTAGAGCAGGATTATTATAAGTAAAAAATAATGCCAGCTTTGTCGGATGATAAAGAATTTGCCAGTTATGTTGTTGATCTGATGCAATCAATGGGACCTGTCTATTCAAAGGTTATGTTTGGTGGTCACGGTATTTTTCTTGATGCACTGATGTTTGGTCTTATTGCAGATAGTGTTCTCTATCTGAAGGTGGATACTGAAACAGTAAATAGCTTTAAGGCTAGAGGTTTAGACGCCTTTACTTACGAAAAGAAAGGTAAGCCGTTTAAGATGCTTTATTACCAGGCTCCGGATGAGGCGCTTGAAGATAGTGAAGAAATGAACATATGGGCAAATAAAGCATATGCTGTAGCGTTAAATGCCTCATCAAGAAACAAGTAAATAAAGAAATTACTCTTTGTAGGACGGGCGTCGTCCGCCGTTCTGCGAATATATTATGTGTATATTGTAGGGCAATGCCCGACTTACATTTATATACAAACCTATAACTTAAGGTTTCATTTATTATCGTCAGAAACGATACGTACGTCACGCTGCGGGAACGGTATGCTGATATTATTTTCCTTAAAACTCTTCCAGATCGACAGGTTTACATCTGATACGACATTGGCAATACCTGCTTCCGGGTCATTGATCCAGATGCGTAGTTCAAGATCGATACCATTATCGCCAAAACCTAAAAGCCGTGCTGCTGGCTCAGGTTTTTTTAATATGCGTGGTTTGTCATCTGTGGCTGAAATCAGCAAGCCCATGGCGAATTCCGGATCATCATTATAACTGATCTGTACTGGAATTCTGGTGCGTATCGCACGGTCCGTATAGCTCCAGTTCGTTACTTCGGATGTGATTAGATTCTCATTAGGTATCAGTGTTTCGACCCCGTCGCGGTCTTTAACAACAACATAGCGAGCGTGTAAGCTCTGCACCCAACCGAAGCGATCGCCGATGCTGATCACATCGCCAGGTCGGATAGAGCGATCGAAGAGCAGTATGAAACCACTGATAAAATTACTGAATATCCTCTGTAGACCAAAACCGATACCGACACCGATGGCACCAGAAAAGACGGCGAAAGCGGTAAGGTCTATTCCAACTGACTTCAGAGCAAACAGGATGGCGAGACCATAGAGTGAAAATTTACTGATCTTGGTTACCATTACCCGCATGCTGGGATTAATGTAGGGTGACCGGGTTGCCTGTTTTTCGATTAAGTGAGTCAGCCAGCTTGCCATCACAAAAAAGAACACGATAGCTAATAGTAATTGCAGTATCGATAAGAGGGAAAGTCGTGAGTCACCAAAGTTGATGGCGAGGTCGTCGAGAGCTTGTATCAGGTCGGGTAACCAGCCGATCAGATGCAGTGCAACCAGTGACCAGACAGTGAAGCTGATAAAACTCTCCCAGGCTTTTAATGCAGGACTTGGTGTAAAGCCCGTGCGTAATACGAAGATGGTAAAGGTAATAGCGGCCATAGATAGGAGTAGGGGCGTAAATATATTAAGCACTGCTACACTGATACCGAATTGTTCGATCACAAAACGTGTTGTTATCATGTATAACAACATGCTCATTGGGAAGGCTATGCGATTTGAGCCTCGTAGAAGAAACTGGATGAAGTCCTTTTTTTCAAGGTCACCTAAAAGTTTGGCGATAAATAGCTGCCATTTCTTATGTGTCATGGCAGCGAGTGTTCCACATCCGATAACCGTTAGAATCTGAATGCCGCCTTCTATTGTTGCGAAGCGGTCGAACCAGTTTTCAAAAGTTTGCAGTAACTTATTAAGCAGATCCATAATGTGGTATTCCAGGAACGGTTGGTTATCATTTTGAATAGTTGATATCTATTATCATGCTTTTTTGGTCAATCGCCAAGTCACATAGATAGTAACTGATGAGAAAGATATGTTAGGTTTGGTTGAGTTGCTTTTTAGTGGGTGACTGATGCGCCAGGCGATTCAATAAATGATAATAAAAATGAGGGATTGATTATGAAAAAATACGTCGCAGAGATGTTCGGGACATTCTGGCTGGTTCTTGGTGGCTGTGGTAGTGCTGTTCTGGCGGCAGCGTTCCCAGATGTCGGTATCGGTTTACTCGGGGTATCGCTTGCGTTTGGTCTAACGGTATTGACCATGGCATTCGCGATCGGTCACATATCAGGTTGTCATCTTAATCCAGCTGTCTCTATTGGCCTGTGGGCTGGTGGACGTTTTGAAGCAAAAGAGTTACCGCCTTATATTATCGCTCAAGTTATCGGTGGTCTTATCGGTGGCGCAGTGCTTTATCTTATCGCCAGTGGACAGGTCGGTTTTGATGCGAGCGCCGGATTTGCTTCAAACGGTTTTGGTGAGCATTCCCCAGGCGGTTACACGATGGTGGCTGCGTTAGTGACTGAAATCGTTATGACGATGATGTTCTTAATCGTTATCTTAGGTGCAACAGATAAGCGAGCACCTGATGGATTAGCTCCGATCGCAATCGGTCTGTGTCTTACCTTGATACATCTGATCAGCATACCGGTAACAAATACATCGGTAAATCCAGCTCGTAGTACTGGTGTGGCTTTTTTTCAGGGAGACTGGGCAGTTGATCAGTTATGGCTGTTCTGGCTAGCGCCTATCGTTGGTGCGGTGATCGGTGCAGTCATTTATCGTTATATCGGCAGTGAAGATTGATATTTAAATTGGCTAGATTCTAATGCATCGGACAACGGTAAGGTGAATTCCTTGCCGTTGCTCTTTTAAAGTGACGATGCTTAAGGTTTTTTGTCACTCCCGGTCATTATTTCCAGTTGATTCTGCATTTTGTTTTGTCGTAATAGATCATCTTTGATGATGCCTTCATCTTCAAATAGACCTTCATCGTCAAATAATTCATCCTCATCAAAGTCATCGGGTGGATTGCCGTCATAGATTAAAAATTCACGCCTCTGCAACCAGGCATCTCGAATAAAGGAATACTTATCAGGTGCGGTTTCATCTATTATCTTAGTCGCTTTAAGTAATCCGGCTCGAACGTCGACGTATTTGATGGTTAAGGTAATCAGGCTCTGTTGTAGTGTTTGGCGTTTAAATATTGGGTCAAAGTATGTCCAGTCAACCGCAAGCCCCGCAGTATCACGTATCGTCATGGGTCCAATTAATGGTAAGACGACATACGGACCACTGCCGACGCCCCAAACTGCAAGTGTCTGTCCGAAATCTTCATTTTGTTTGGGTAGATCCATGTCTGAAGCAAAATCGATTAGACCAAAGACACCAAACGTCGTATTGAAGACAAATCGAGCCGATGTTGCAACAGCTTCTGTGAGTTTGAATTGGAGTAGCTGATTGAAGAACACCACGATGTCATCGATGTTGTTGAAGAAGTTGCTGACGCCTTTGCTAGCAAAGCTAGGCATTATATAGTCGTAGCCTTGAGCGACAGGTTTAAAAGCGTATTTGTCTGCTCCTTCATTGAAGGCAAACATACTGCGGTTGAAACTCTCGTAAGGGTCGTCAGGATTTGGTGGCCCGTCCAATGTTGTGCATCCGCTATTTACTAAAAAAGTAATGAGCAGTACGCAGTAGGATGAAATTTTTCTAGTCGTTTTTATCACAAAAAAAGTCAAGATATTAAATATTGCCGTTTATCATCTTATAGGCAAGCTTCGCTACATTTTTAGAACCGTCGCCATCACCTAACTGTTGTCGAATTAAGGATAGTTCATGTTGCATAGAATCGTAGTATGTTTTGTCATTTAGAAGTTTCAGTGCTTCTTTTTTTATGTCTTCGGGTTTGGCGTTTTGTTGGATAAATTCTCGAACAATTTCCTTGCCAGGAATAATGTTAACCAGCCCAAGGTGTTTGATGCTGACAAGAAACTTCAGGATAAAATGACTTAAGGCGGCAATCTTGTATACGATGACCATAGGAACTTCGAGTAGGCCAATTTCAAGTGTTGCTGTTCCTGAAGCAGTAAGAATAACATCACAAGCTTGAATGACATCATGAAATGATTCTTTGGTCGTTATTACCGATAGTTCGTTGATGGCATGGTCGAAAGGAGCAAGGTCTTCATCCTTAACTGTGTTTGCCACGGGGAGTAAAAACTGAATATCTGGCTTGTCCTTTTTAATAAGTTTTGCTGTTTCAAGCAGTATGGGTAGAACACGTTTTATCTCGCCGCTGCGACTGCCAGGAAATAATCCTAAGGTTGTTTTTTCGTCAATATTTAGCTGTGTTCGAGCTTGTTGTTTTGTTTTGTCAATTAAGACTTCATTGGTAAGAGGGTGACCAGTAAAGGTGACAGGTACGTCGGCGTCTTCATATAGCTTTTTTTCGAATGGTAAAATGACTGCCATGTGATCTACGATTTTTCCCATTTTGTAGACACGTTTCGGTCGCCATGCCCATACTTGAGGGCCGATATAAAACAATACTTTAATACCGATGCTTTTTGCGTATGCAGCTAATCGCTGATTAAATTCCTGATAATCCACCAGTATTAATAAGTCAGGTGGGTTGTCGGTGATGTTCTGTTTTAATTTATTTAATTCGCCTTTTATCATGTTGTACTTGAGCAGTACTTCGACGATGCCAACGACAGCGAGCTCTGCCATGTCGATAAATACGTCAACATTGGCTTTACGAAGGTTGTCGCCCCCCATGCCGCGGAAAGAAATCGAATCGTCGAGCTTCTTTAGCTCATTTACAAGTCGGGCCGCGTGCGCATCACCTGAAGCTTCGCCGGCGACGATAACAACACTTTTTGCTGTGGTTTCTGATTTCTCTTGGGACACTTGAATAGATGCTTTGCTTTTATGGGCTATGTTTTTTATTATGGGCTATGCGATAAGGAGTAGCTATTTAGCTACGCCAATAATTAAAAAAGAATAATACAGTAATGAAAATAACATTGCAGGATGAATTGCCAGTTATCAAGGGTTTACTGGCGGGTACCGATGAAGCAGGGCGTGGTCCTCTGGCCGGGAATGTGGTGGCGGCAGCGGTGATATTGGATCCGAATACCCCTATTCATGGTCTGGATGATTCAAAAAAATTGACGGAAAAAAAACGACAACTGTTAGAAGTCGAAATAAAAGAAAAGGCGTTATCGTGGTCGGTGATTAGCGTTTCACCACAGCAGATTGACGAAATGAATATCTTACAGGCATCATTATTTGCCATGAAGACAGCAGCCGAAAATTTACATGTATCACCTGATCATGTATTTGTGGATGGTAATAAAATATTGCCGGACTGTTTTTGCATGACTACCGCGATTATCAAAGGAGATTCTCGTGTCGCAGAAATAAGTGCTGCATCCATACTGGCGAAGGTTGAGAGGGATGCGCAGATGCTAGAGTTGCATAAACGGTATCCTGAATATGGATTTGATAAGCATAAAGGTTATCCAACTAAAGTGCATCGAGCGATATTAAGCGACATCGGGCCTTGCCCGGAACATCGCCGAAGTTATGCGCCGGTTCGTGAAGCCTTGCTCAACAGATGATGGACAACACACAATGAATGATATTTCTAACAATAATGCGACTAAAGACAATGCTAGATTAATTGCTTCTTATCTGATGTCGTTATCACTGTTTGCGTTAGCAGGGTCTATCGTATATTTCACCTATGAAGCATCGATTATCAGTAAGCAGATTCCTGATATATTGGTTCGAATCGATTCCACCACAGATAAGATAGAGCCTATCCTGGATGAAGTCGCAGAGATCACGGCTTTGATTCCGGACATTCTTGTCGAAGTTGAAGGGATCCGTAAAACCATACCCCCTATCCTGAAAGAAGTAGAGCAGACGCGAAAGATGATTCCACCAATTCTCAAAGAGGTAGAACAAACTCGGAAACAGATACCGGCTGTGCTCAAGGAGTCAGAAGCTATACGCGGTGAATTACCAGCGATGTTGGCGACTGCTGATAAAGCATCTGGGGCTGTTGTTGGTGTTTCTGAACAGATACCTGCGATACTGATAGAAGTTGAAACCACCAGAGAATCGATTCCACCACTGATGGACAGAGCAGATATTCTTATCGATAAAGCACGTGTTGCCGGCAAGGAAGCGAGTCAGGGAGCAGTTACCGGAATATTCTCTGGTATTCTTTTAGCACCTTTTGCGCTGATAGCTGATGCCGGTCGAGGCCTTTCGGGAATGTCTGCTGAAGAGGCAAAGGCATTTACCGAGAAGGACTTTGAATTGATTAAACAAGAGACATTGGAATTATTGGATGAAGGCTCTGTCGGTGATGAGGATAGCTGGAATAATACGGAGTCTGGTAATAACGGCACTGTAGTCCTGACGAACAGCTACAAAGAAGGTGAGTATGCAGAGATTGAATGCAGGGAATTAAAATTTAAATCGTATAACGATGACAGGTTATTACACGAGTCAGAACGCGCATTCTGTAAATCTGATGATGGTAAATGGGATTTCGATGAGTAGTAATCTCAGTCAAAATTGAATGTACTCTTATCGACTAATTTTTTGATAAATTTCCTCGATCAGCCCCATTATTTGCTGTTGCCCCCTCGCTGATTTGGTACACTTGAACCTCATTCGAGCAGAGGTTTTTTAGTGGCATCCGACGTAACAAATCAACCGGGTTTTATCCACCTTAGGGTACATACTGAATACTCGCTGGTTGATGGCGTGGTGCGTGTAAAACCCCTCATGAAGGCTCTCGCTGACGATAATGTGCCAGCGGTGGCGCTGACAGATCAGAGCAATCTGTTCGCCATGGTCAAGTTTACCCGTGCGGCGCTTGCGTCGGGAATTAAACCTGTCATCGGTGTCGATGCTCTGGTTCGACATGGTGGTGATCAGGATGCACCTTTTCAGATGGTCTTGTTGGCGCAGAATAAACAGGGTTATCTCAACCTTTCTGAGCTCATATCTAAAAGTTACCTAGAAGGTCAACACCGCGGTGTACCAATCATGCAGGTCGAATGGATAGAGCAGCATGCTGAAGGTATTATTGCCTTGTCAGGAGGGCGTAATGGTGACATCGGCCGTGCGCTGCTTGCTGGGCAGGCAACGTTGGCAAAGCAACGTTTAAGTGCCTGGAAAACTTGTTTTCAAGATCGATTCTATATCGAGCTGCAGCGTACAGAGCGTGAGAATGAAGAAGCTTACATTACAGATGCGGTTGACCTGGCCATAGAGCTTGATGTGCCAGTCGTGGCAACTAACGATGTTCGATTCTTGAAAAGTGATGAATTTGAAGCGCATGAAGCTCGAGTTTGCATACACGATGGGCGCACTCTGGATGATCCTCGACGTCCAAAAAATTATAGTGAGCAACAATATCTTCGTAGCACTGAAGAGATGCAAACGCTGTTTGCGGATATTCCTGAAGCACTAGCCAATACCGTCGAGATAGCAAAACGCTGTAACTTCACCGTTCGTTTGGGTGAGAGTTTTCTGCCGCAATTTCCTATTCCTGAAGGCGAGACGGAAGATGGTTTTTTTAGTCGGGTTTCTCGCGAAGGGCTCGAAGAACGTCTGACCGTATTACTGGATAAAACGGCTGATGACTATGCGGCGAAACGTAAGGAATATGATGACCGTCTGCAGATAGAGCTCGACGTCATCATTAAAATGGGGTTCCCCGGGTACTTTTTGATCGTTGCCGATTTCATTCACTGGTCAAAAGATAATGGTATTCCAGTTGGACCTGGCCGTGGCTCAGGTGCCGGTTCGCTGGTTGCTTATGCCTTAAAAATAACCGACATAGATCCTCTAGAGTTCGATCTGCTATTCGAACGTTTTCTTAATCCGGAACGTGTTTCATTGCCCGATTTTGATATCGATTTCTGCATGGAAGGCCGTGACCGGGTCATCGACTACGTGGCTCGTAAATACGGGCGTGATAGTGTTTCCCAGATTATCACTTACGGAACGATGGCTGCAAAAGCGGTAGTGCGTGACGTCGGGCGCGTGATGGGACAGCCATACGGTTTTGTTGATCGTCTCGCAAAGATGATTCCGTTTGAACTGGGTATGACTCTGCCTAAAGCACTCGAAGAATCAGAAGATCTGAAAAAAGCTTATGAGACCGACGATGATGTCGCGACGATACTTGATATGGCGCTGTCGCTGGAAGGTGTAGCTAGAAACGCCGGTAAGCATGCCGGTGGTGTAGTCATCTCCCCGACAGTGCTGACAGACTTCAGTCCGCTCTATTGTGAGGAAGGTGGGCAAAGTATTGTTACCCAGTTCGATAAGGATGACGTAGAGGCTGTCGGTCTGGTGAAGTTCGATTTCCTTGGCTTGCGTACCCTGACGATTATTGACTGGGCAGTTAAGCATGTTAATCGCCGCCGGGCTGGTACGGATGAAGAGCCATTAAAAATTGAGGATCTGCCACTAGACGATAAAGCCACCATCGATCTGTTGCAAGCGGCTAATACTACGGCAGTATTTCAGCTTGAATCACGTGGCATGAAAGATTTAATTACCCGTCTTCAGCCAGATAGTTTTGAAGATATCATCGCTCTGGTTGCTCTGTTTCGACCTGGACCGCTGCAGTCTGGCATGGTTGATGATTTTATTAACCGTAAGCATGGTCGTGCTGAAGCGGATTATTTCCATCCGGATCTAGAGCATGTGTTAACACCGACCTACGGTGTCATCTTGTATCAGGAACAGGTGATGCAAATCGCGCAGGTGTTAGCTAACTATACCCTGGGTGGCGCAGACATGTTACGTCGTGCGATGGGTAAGAAAAAAGCTGAGGTAATGGCTGAGCAGCGAGAATTGTTTATGCAGGGCGCGGTTGCTCGCGATGTCGATGCCAAGTTGGCGGAACATATTTTCGATCTGATGGAGAAATTTGCCGGTTACGGTTTTAACAAATCCCACTCTGCAGCCTACGCGTTACTGTCTTATCAGACTGCATGGTTAAAAGCACATTATCCTGCTGAATTTATGGCAGCAGTATTATCGGCCGACATGGATAATACCGATAAAGTAGTAGGTCTGATCGAAGACTGTCATCTACAGAATGTTAAAGTGCTGCCACCAAACATCAATCAATCGATTAATCAATTCAGCGTGCCAGATGAAAAATCAGTACTGTATGGCTTAGGTGCATTGAAGGGCGTCGGTGAAGCGGCGCTTGATGGCATCATAAAAGAACGTGGAGCCAACGGTGAATTTGTAGACCTGTATGATTTCTGTCGCCGCAGTGATACCCGTAAAGTGAATCGCCGTGTGATGGAGGCATTGATAAAATCGGGTGCGATGGATTCATTAGGGCCTAATC
>WTCC01000313.1 GCA_013138755.1 Gammaproteobacteria bacterium | reverse complement strand
CGCTTTACACGGCGTTTTTATGTAACGGGCGAAAATAAATTATTTTTCTGGCATGAATATTGCTCGTAATATATAAATATATAAATATATGATCACCAGTATCCGAGATTGATGAACCGGCTAAGGAGTAGTAATAACGGATTAAAAAAACCTTGCTATCAGGCAGAGAAATGGTAACACACAATGTAGATTTTCGAGCAACAACCACAACCGTGCTGGAAGACTTCAGTTATGGATTTGCTGATATGGTTATTGAGTTTCTGGAACAGCGTAACACAGTAATGACTTCGGCAGATGGTAAGAAAAAAGGTACTTATGTAGATATTAGTACTGGTAATGGTTTTCTGGTTATGGCGCATTACGGGGAAGACAAAGAACCCTTTACTATGGCAACTGAATTCCTGGTGCCGTCTAATGAATTAGCGGCTTCATTTATAGTGATGTGGCGTAGATGGTGTGATAAGCGAGGTATCAGTTCTAATAACGGCTTATTGTCGCTGATTAACAGGATTATTGGCATTCAGCAGCATATTGCCCAGGGCAATCAATGTTCAGATAATAACCTTGCTATAGGCTTAATGGGAGCGGTGCTGGCTAACTACCCTGAGATTGTTGGTTCAATGCAATGGTCTGTCGATAGTGGTTTTGCACCCTGCCTGGTTATTGCAAATGATAACAATCTGGCAAAGTGTGGTGTTTGTTATGGCGGTAGGTATATGGTGCCGTAGACCATGTCAAGCGAAGGTGGAGTTCTTTTACATTGCTGGCTGATAAGCGTTGTATTCAGCCTGTCTGACCAGGCGTGTGCGAACTCAATGAATTTAATCAGATAAAGCATCCAAACGCTTGTTAATTTTCCTGGTTAACTCCAGGTATTTCTCCTCAGGCATGTAATGCGCTATTTCCTTGAACGCATAGTTTGCTATATCTACATGCATTTTTGCATTACGCTTATCACCCTTGAGCGCACACTGTACAGATGCATTAATATGATCCTTGCACCAGTCTAAGTCTGTTGTTCAAGAAGTGTAAATCGCTATATAGACTATAATTACCTGCATCTAAGCTACAAAAAAATGAAAACACCTAAAACAGAACGCAATAAATCTACTAATGATTCAGAAATAACTGATAATTCCACCGTGGAAAGTAACGAAAAGAAAGGTACTGGTCGTAGACTACTGGATGCTATTCTCTCAAAGAATTCAAATCGAAAACTGAATCCTGGTCGCAGAATTGCGCATAGTGACCGCCGTTCCGGTATTGTTCGTCGTTCCGGTAGTGATAGGCGCATCAATACAGATCATGGCTATGAAGGACCTACTAGCAGGTTTACCATCGATAGAAGACTGAATTTAAAAGACCGAAGAGATAAGAGTTAAAGAATAATAAGGGTCGGAGTAACATTCCCTGGAGAATAATGGCGAATTCAACTCCAAAGGGCGGTGATAATAATGGCATTTATCCATCACTGCCTTATGTCTTCGGTGATCTGCGCTCCCAGGGATTTATGGGAGACAAATTGCATGCAGTTTTGCTTTTTTGATGGTGAGAATTAAGCGTGTTTTTTCCTGTTACTTTTTAACTAAAATAGTTTCTAAGCTATCTTGTAAAGAAGATAGGTCTTTTCCATTTAATTGCCCCATCTGCTGAATAACCAGTTTTTTCTCAATGGTTGTGATTACGGGTTTGATAACTGAAGGTTTGAGCAAACCAGCCTCTTGCCACATTTGAATAGCTGCTTCACCAATGATTGGTATTGGTTTGAGAGGTGACGGCCATGATGATTAGGTCAGGGCGTTCAGCGTTATAAGCTTGTGAGCTAATGACGACCGCGGGTCTTTTTTTAGTTGTTTTCTGGTTGGTGAAGGGGAAAGGAACCAGAATAATATCGCCAGAGTTAAAGCTGGTCATAAACACTATCGTCAGCGTTATCCCATACGCTGGAAAAACTTTGCTCGGCTACTTGAGCTGCTGCACGAGTTAGCTGCCGGTCACGCCCCTGTTGCTTTAAAAAATCAACAAAATCCTCAACTTCATCAAGGCGCTCCTGGGGCAGGGTTTCCAGTTTATCAATCAGTGTTTTGATATGGTTGTGTTCTGTCGCCATGATGAACCCTCTATCTCTGTATTGTGGTTCGGGTTATACGGAAGTCTCAGCCCGAATGTCCGCTTTCCCTACATAGTAAGTATATTAGCATTATCCTTGAATTACCGCATTTTCGGGATATTGTTAGGCGACAATTAACCTGTCCGGTCGTATTGACTCAAATATTAATCAAAGTAATTGACGCGAGACACTCTTCCTGAGGCGTGCATAATAAATGTAATGATTGGTCATTAATACCCAGGCGTGAACATCAACATTATATTTTTTTGAAAATTCTTTAAGCCAATTCAGATAGGCCTTCATGTCTTCTTCGCCACCAAAACATACCTGGCGGTTATTGCCGCGCTGAACTATATGTTGCGGCACGCCTACTGGACTAACTCGAACTAATCTTGCCATTAACTTCCTACGCCTTTTCTAATATTGCGTCATAATAGCACGTTTAATTTTACTCTGACCCCAATTGTTTAGGCACTTTATTAGTCAGTGGGCCTCAGGATCAGGGCAAGCATTGGTTTAATAACGTAAGGGCACAAGCTATTAATAGAGGTGCCCTTAAGACATGGTCAGTGGAAAATAGTAGAATTTAATCATTATGAATAGCGTCAGGTTATATTTCATTAAACACCAGGGGGAGAATGATCTGGCGCAGATAGATGCAATACGGGTGGAACAATGGCTGTCGGCGCTGTCAGGTCAGAAGCAGGCCTCCATTCAACGCTTAATACACTACCGGAATCGTGTGACTTCATTAGCTGGACTGCGCTTACTCAGACTGTGCGCAGAGGATGAAGGCATCAGGAATTTTAAATTAAGCGACGTGATGTATCCGAACACAGGAAAACCTTTCTGGAAAAATAATAACGATTATTTTGATTTTAATATCTCACATTCAGGTGACCTTATAGTGATAGCTGCCAGTGCCGCTGTAAAAGTGGGTGTTGATGTTGAACAGATCAGGTTATTAAAACGTCTAAGTTTTAAAAGGGTAATGTCCGCGGATGAGTTAGCTGATATTGAGCAGACACCGGTGCT
>WTCC01000242.1 GCA_013138755.1 Gammaproteobacteria bacterium | reverse complement strand
GAGGAATCAGAAGTTGGCGTGCATCAGATTCATGGAGCGACTTCTGGTAACGGATGGGAGAGGCCACCTGATGGTGAGCTAATTCATCTTTCTAAACGGACGAGAATGCATCTACGTGTACCTGCTGAGCGTATCGATGCAGCTAAACAACTAGTTGGCCAAACTCTGGATGTTTCTGGTCACTCAGTGTTGGTAGGGCAGATGACGTCAAAGTTGATTGATCCATTTTCTACCATTTTTGCTCGCTATATCGTCTTGCAAAAAGGTATGGATGAAGATGCTTTCTTAGAGTGGGTGGTCAATGAGATGACTGATCGTGGTATGCAGGCAAGAAAGTTATTGTGCGGGATGGGGCATAAATTCGAAGCTAATGGTGAAATGATTGAAACTCGTAGCCTGATGATTGCTGATCTAGATAAATTGTCGTCAGTGAAGTTGCAGGAAGTTGGTATCGGCTTACATAGGCATATGGGCTGTGGGATCTTTGTGCCGCACAAAGGCATTAAAGCTGTAGGCGAAACAGAAGATAAATCGCATTTTTCAGGCAGTTAGCGACTTCTATTTGCATTACTCGGTTAAATGTATAGATCACAGATGCCTATCACCTTAGTAATACTGGAAATATCTTAGTGGTTCAGATAAAATTTGTGCCAATTTTTCGAACAATCTTTTAAGAAGGTAAAAAATCATGTCGGTACTTGACTCAGTTGATAGAAGCGCAAACGGCTACTTAGAGAACATCAATGATTGGAACGAAGAGATAGCAGCTGCTATCTTCGCTGAAGAAGAAATTGATCCAACAGAAGAGCATTGGGATACGGTTAGGTACGTGCGTCAATGCATACTTGATGGCGATGAGCCTAACGAACGCGGCATCATGAAAGCAATGGGTAAAAAATGGGGTCGCAAAGTTTCTTCGAAAGAAATGTACGAGATGTTCCCTGAAATGCCATCAAAACAAGGTTTGAAAATCGGTGGGTGTCCGCAGAGTACAAGAAAAGGCGGCTACTAGTCTGAGCACATTACACGACGCATCTTTTTAGTTACTGCGGCGTTAAAAATAATTTTAAAATACTCACCTACTGCGTGTAGGTTCCGTTTTTAAAATTATTTTCGCCTTGCATTAACAAAAAATCTACATCGTGAAATGCACTCCCAGGCGATTATTGCTATTGTTCTTCCCCTTTGTAGATATATGGGTAAGATAGAGCACAGGCTAAAATTTCCGTTATAGAATATTTAAGAATTTACAGGGTTTATTGATACCCTATTCACACATAAAAGGTGAGAGACATGGCTAGCAAGCAAGAAATGATTAAAGAGATGTTGGAAATGCAAAAGAAGTTTTCAGCATATGAGCAAGCAAACGGTGTAGATCCGCAGGAATACTTCACACCAGAAGCCGGTTCTGAGTTTGACGGTTACCGTGCGAAATATCAGGAGCTAGCAAATAAAGTTGTTGATATGGCTCACGAAGAAGCTGGTTCTGAACGTTAGAATCTAGTTCAAGTAATAACAAAAAAAGCCCGGCTAGTCCGGGCTTTTTTTGTTTAAGCGTACTTTGTAGGGTGGGCATTGGCCACCATTGTGGTAAGTGTATACGGTTATAGGCATCGGGCAATGCCCGGCCTACGTTGTTGGTGTGGCGTGTTCAAGACTGCTCGGCTAGTGTTTTTTAGATGTCTGTCCACATTCGCAACAAATTAACATAACCATTGCTTAGTTGTTCCAGTTCTTGCGAGCCAGCTGAAGTTTTTATCAGTGTTTCTCTTGCCTGGCTAAGGTTGTATAAAATCTCGCGTCTCGCAGGGTCTCGTACAGTGCTTTGTAGCCACGTAACAGCGACCAATCGTTCACCTTCTGTAACTTCAGCCACTCGATGAGTGCTTGAGGAAGGGTAGAGTACCGCGTCACCTGCATTCAGTTTAATCTTCTGCTCACCGAACACGGTATTGATGATGAGCTCTCCACCTTCGTATTTGTCGGGTGCATTTAGAAATATAGTAATTGAAATGTCAGAGCGGTAGCGCTGGTTCGCAGGTCCCATTACGGGGTCGTCCACATGGTTTCCGTAGCTCATGCCTTTGCTGTACTTTGCATAATAGGGCGCAGCAATTTTTGCTGCGAACGCTGCGTCTATATACGTAGGGTTTTTGATTAACTTACCCATGACAAGATTGTTTAATCGTTGCACCTCTGCATCGGAGATAAACATCTCATGATTGTTTTTAACGCGTTTGGCCTCGGCACCAGCAGAAGCGCTACCTTCGTGAAAATTGGCGGTTGCCATTAAATCTTGTATAACGCTGATGTCTTCGTTGTTTAGTACTTCGGGGATAGTAACAAGCATATTTTCAGTAACGGGGTTCGAGTATAATTGGCTGTGAATTTTAGCAGAGATACGCGTTTATAAAAGAGGTAGTGCTATGAAGTTGAATATTATTGTCGATGGCCGATCAAATGCATTCGAAGTGCCTGACGGGTTGCTGAGCGAAGCGAAAGATTTTTTTGATAAGTTAGATGAAGACATGGGTAAAGGCTGGCAGATGAGCAGAGATTGGGTTGAGAGCCCGACGGCAGAGCAACGCTGTCAGATTGCTGGCGATAAAATCCTAACAGCTATCGATACGGATAATGAAAAATTGTTAATGCTGATGGCCGCTTACATCTTACGTACTTCGCCCGGCGTGAAAACGATCAATATTGATGTAACCGGTGACATGAATGAGACCGAGCTGATAATGGA
>WTCC01000160.1 GCA_013138755.1 Gammaproteobacteria bacterium | reverse complement strand
GAAATCAGAAGATGTGATTTCTGCTGCGCCAGGGATAATTAAAACGTCTTTATCCTTTAATGTTTTAAGTTGGATATCAGCGATGCGCCGAGTCAGGACAGTGGTTAGCTGACCGGTTACATCCACGCTTGATTTAATGTCTTCTTTTTTCGACAGTGGCGCACTGATGTCAACAACGATAACGATATCAGCCCCCATTTCACGTGCAATATCGATGGGTACGTTATTGGCAATACCGCCGTCTACTAACAGTGTGTCATCGATGGTTATAGGGGGTAGCGCGCCTGGAATAGACATACTGGCACGCATCGCACGCGCAATATTGCCATTTTTGATGATAAAGGGTTCGCCATCTTCGATATTCGTTGCGATGGCACGAAAAGGAATTCTTAATTTATCGTAATCGTTAATGTGAAAGCCCGGGTAGGCAAGGCGGTCGAGTGCAATCTCAATCTGTTGTCCTTCGATAAGACCGGGCGAAAGTTGTAGTCCGTCATCAGTTATGCCGACGCGGTGAATATCGAAAAAATCGAAGTCATCTTGTTTACGGCGAAATGTTTTGTGTTCACGATGGGCGAAATCATCAAACACTTTGTCCCATGCGATACCATTTACGCCATGTTCAATTTCTTCAGGGCTTAAGCCGATCGCATACAGACCACCGATGATAGAGCCCATGCTGGTACCGACGACATAATCAATCGGTACGTTGTTTGCCTCAAGCACTTTTAATACACCGATGTGAGCAAAGCCACGTGCACCACCACCGCTGAGTACCAGGCCAATCTTAGGCCGTGCTGTTTCTTTTAGTTGTTTTGTTACTGGTTGGGCATTCTGCTGTTCTGCGTGGATAGTTGTCGCGCAGACACAGAGTAAAGTGAGTAGAAAGTAAGAGAAGATTATTAAGAAATTACGTTTGTTCAAAAACATAATTACATTCGCTGTTATGGATTTAACGCAGAGTATAACGAAACGGTAATAGCAGCGTGAATAAATTTGCTGAGGTTAATCGTGGTATTGAGCGCTTTCATCGTGCACAGCATCAACCAGTGCGGCAACATTATCAGGCGTGATGTTTGGCGTGATGCCATGACCCAGGTTGAACACATGTCCGTTACCATGGCCAAATCCTGCAAGGATGCGAGCGGCTTCCTGTTTGATGACATCGGGATTGGTCGCCATGATGGCAGGGTCCATATTGCCCTGTAGTGCAACTTTGTCGCCAATTTGCTGACGAGCGAGATTGATATCAACAGACCAGTCTAAACCAACGGCGTCACAGCCTGTGTCGGCGATATCCTGTAACCACAAACCGCCGCCTTTGGTAAATAAAATTACCGGAATTTTCTGGCCATCTTTTTCTCGTATTAGCTGGTCTACAATCTGTTGCATATACGCTAGAGAGAAAGCTTTGTAGTGTGGCGTTGTTAGTGCACCACCCCAGCTGTCAAACACCATTACTGCTTGCGCGCCTGCTTCAATCTGTGCATTGAGATAACTGGCAACAGAGTCTGCCAGTTTACTCATTAACATATGAGCAGATGCAGGATCTTCAAACAGTAAAGCTTTGACCTTTGAAAAGGTTTTACTGCTACCGCCTTCGACCATATAAGTGGCTAAGGTCCATGGGCTACCGGCGAATCCAATCAGTGGTACGGATCCGTCTAGCTCTTTGCGAATCAATGAGACAGCATCGGTCACATAAGATAATTTGTCGGCAGGATCAGGTATGGCTAATTTTTTTATATCACTGGCAGAGTCCAGCGTACGTTTAAATTTTGGACCTTCACCCTCAGAGAAATAGAGACCTAAACCCATGGCATCGGGAATTGTCAAAATGTCTGAAAATAAGATGGCAGCATCAAGGTCGAATCTGCGCAACGGTTGTAAGGTTACTTCACAGGCTAGTTCAGGCGTGCTGCACAAGGTCATAAAATCGCCTGCGGTAGCGCGTATTTCACGGTATTCTGGCAGATAACGACCTGCCTGGCGCATGATCCAAACCGGCGTGCGGTCGACAGGTTGGCGAAATAGAGCTCTAATGAATCGATCGTTTTTGAGTGTGCTCATGAATTAGATGAGAGTGTGGTTGCTTATGGTTATTATGTGGGTTTATTGTTTGTAACGTTATATTCTAAGGGTGAGTCGTTAGCTATTGGTCGTTAGTAATGACTTGATGCGACCACTGATTTCACCCATGTCAGCACGACCGATAATCTGAGGTTTTACTATACCCATTACTTTACCCATGTCTTTGATCGAAGATGCACCAGTTTTATCGATGGCCTGGTTGACGATGTCGTCCACTTCTTCTTCGCTCAGCGCTTCTGGTAAGAATTCCTGAATGATGCCGATCTCATAATTTTCCTGTTTCACCAGGTCATCACGTTCAGCCGTTTTAAATTGTGCAATTGACTCGCGGCGCTGTTTTACCATCTTGTCCAGAATAGCGATAACGCGTGCATCATCAAGTTCGATGCGTTCATCAACTTCTATCTGTTTCATAGCTGAAGTTATAAGACGGATGATGGCAAGGCGTTCTTTTTCACCTGACTTCATTGCGCTGATAACAGAGCCCTGAATCTGCTTTTGGAGTTCACTCATTGTTTATTAAACACTATGTCCGTATTAAAGTTGGAATACTTGGGTGTACAGTGATAATGAAATTAACGGCGACGTTGGTGAGGTGAACGTGAAAACTTATTGCGTTCTTTTGAAAGTTTTTTCAAGTGACGTTTAACTGCTGCAGCGGCTTTACGTTTGCGTTCAGTTGTTGGTTTTTCGTACGCTTCACGTTTGCGAATTTCGGTTAAAACACCGGCTTTCTCACATGAACGTTTAAAACGACGTAGAGCTACATCAAAGGGCTCGTTTTCTTTTACTCGTATAGCTGGCATAGTGCTCTCTTAAAAATAAATTAAAATACATCCTCACACCACCATTTATGGTTCCATGTGAGATACGGTTCATCCTTGAACATATTCGCACCGCCTTCCTGGCTCTTTGCGATATTTTGTTCGTCCATGAACATATTCGCATTGCCATCCCTGGCTCCTTGCGATATACAGTCCATCCATGGACATATTCGCACCGCCTTCCTGGCTCTTTGCGTTATACAGTCCATCCATGGACATAAAAAATCCGCAAAGAATGTAGCGGAATCACGTATTATATCTTATTTTTAGGTAAACCTAAAAGCCAAATTGAAAAAATAATTGGTCTATTGGCCCTGTAGCGAAATAAAAGAATAAATTATGATTGTTTTAGGTATTGAAAGCTCTTGTGACGAAACCGGTATTGCATTGTTCGATAGTGAAAAAGGCCTGTTGGCGCATATTCTGCACAGCCAGGTAGAATTGCACGCAGAATACGGCGGAGTAGTGCCAGAATTGGCCTCAAGAGATCATATCCGCTATCTGGTGCCTTTATTAGAGCAGATATTGCAGCAGGCAAACATAGAAAAATCAATGATTGATGGTATTGCGTATACGGCGGGTCCCGGTTTGATCGGTGCATTGATGTCCGGGGCATCGGTTGGACGCTCTCTGGCGTGGGCGTTAGGGATTCCTGCTGTCGAAGTGCATCATATGGAAGGCCATCTACTGGCGCCGATGCTGGAAGAGAATCCGCCGGCATTTCCTTTTGTCGCCCTGCTAGTGTCCGGTGGGCATACGCTGTTAGCTTATGTAAAAGGCATCGGGCAATATGAATTATTAGGCCAAAGCCTTGATGATGCGGCAGGCGAAGCGTTTGATAAAACGGCGAAACTACTTGGCCTGGGTTACCCCGGTGGCCCGGCACTAGCTGCAATGGCAGAAAATGGTGAGCAAGGCGTTTATAAATTCCCACGTCCCATGGTAGATCGACCAGGGTTAGATTTTAGTTTCAGTGGCTTGAAAACGTTTGCTTTGAACACTATGCAGTCTGAAGCGAAAAAATCTAGTTTAGAGGGTGAATTATCGATGCAGACTAAGGCTGATATCTCATTGGCGTTCGAGGAAGCCGTGGTGGATACTTTGAAGATTAAATGCCGGAGAGCGTTAGAGCAGCAGCACTGTAGTCGCCTGGTAATTGCTGGTGGAGTGGGCGCTAACAAGCGATTGAGAGCTGCTCTGGGTGAGATGGTCGAGCAGCTGGCGGGCAATCTGTATTACCCTCGGATTGAGTTTTGTACTGATAATGGTGCCATGATCGCGCAGGCAGGCTGCTTACGCCTGGTAGCAGGTGAGAGACAGCCGCTAGAAATTGATGCCAGAGCTCGCTGGTCAATGCAAGAATTGAGTGCTATTTAGCGCTTTTCCCGATTTTTACTTCGGTGCCTTGCAGGAGAGACTTGATGTTGCGCTGATGGCGCCAGAAGACAAAAAGACTCATGGCTGCAACAGCGCCGCAGAGTTCGACAGATGGAGAAAAATACCAGAGAAGCAACGGTGTTAGAAAGATAGAAATAAGTGCGGACAGCGATGATATTTTTAGTAACGCAGCCGCTAGCAGCCAGATAGCGAGCGCTATGATGCCAACCTGCCAGTTGATACCCAGGATAACGCCGTAGTAGGTGGCAACACCTTTACCACCTCTGAAATGATAGTAAACGGGGAAAATGTGCCCTAATAAGGCGAATAAACCGACAAGCCCGATGAGTAGGTTGTCGGTGTGAAACTGCAGGGCTATTAATATCGGAAGCAGACCTTTTACCATGTCCCCAATCAGAGTGATGACAGCCGCCTTTTTACCGCCATGACGTAAAACATTAGTTGCTCCCGGGTTGTTAGAACCTGTTTTACGCGGGTCTTCGATACCCATTATCTTACAAGTGATAATAGCGGTTGAAAAAGAGCCGATGAGGTAAGCTAGGCTACAAAATAATAGGATGTTGAGAATGTGTTCCATGGATATGGGTTTTTCATTGATGTGTCAACGGTTAGCAGTGCGCAAGCTTACCTCAGGTGTTGGCTAATTGCTTGAGTAGATGGGCGTGTTATTGGTAAGGAATAGTTTTTTCAGGAAAATTTATGCATGATTCAGTGACTTGTGTTTTTGTTCATGGCTGGGCTATGAATAGTGCAGTATGGGACGATTGTATTACACAGCTTCCTGACTGGATAAATGCGGTTGTCGTTGATCTCCCAGGGCATGGCACCATGGCGGAGGTCGAAGCAAAGACACTGGATGATTACGTTAAAGCGCTGGTTCCGTTGGTGCATCGTCCGGTGTTATGGATTGGCTGGTCGCTAGGTGGGCTTGCGGTGCTACGTTTGGCAGAGTTATATCCGCAGCGTGTAGCTTCTGCGCTATTGGTAGCGACCAACCCCTGTTTTGTCACTCAAGAGGGCTGGTCAAGCGCTGTTGATGAGAGCGTGTTTGATCAGTTTGCCAGTGATTTAACACTCAATCAGGAAAAAACCATACGACGTTTTTTAGCGCTTCAGGTCAAAGGTCTCTCCGATGCTATGAGCGTGGTTCGGCAGTTGCAGAATAGTATGGAATCTCGGGGGCAGGCTTCTATGGCGGCATTGCAAACAGGTCTAGATATTTTGTTGAAAACAGACCTCCGCAGCAATATAGGTCATATCGAAAGTCCGTTATATTGGATGTTAGGCGCCAGAGATACTCTGGTGCCTGCTGAGTTAGCCAAAACACTGTCAGTAAAATATCAACAGGATGCTGTGACATTATGCGAAGATGCGAGTCACGCGCCATTTATTTCGCAACGCGATGAATTTATTAAGCAGTTACTCGTTATCGCAGAAAAAATACGCGGTACAGGTTAATCGATCGGTATCACCCATCCAGTATATGAAACAAGAAGCGTTACAAATTTTTAATCAGGCGGATGTTCGCCGTGCATTCGACCGTGCGGCTGAACGCTATGAGCAGTTTGCGGTGCTACAAAATGAGGTCTGTAAGCGTTTGCTTGAAAAGCTGGATATCGTAAAAATTACTCCAGAATTTATTTTAGATGCAGGCGCGGGAACCGGCAAGGCCATTCCTGCACTATTCGAACGTTACAAAAAAGCTCAGCTTGTCGCGCTCGACCTATCGGAAAAGATGCTCGGTAAGAGTGGTCGGCATGGCGGCTTTTTTCGTGCTCCACATCTGGTCTGTGCTGATATCGAGAATCTGCCGTTTGCAGATGATACATTTGATCTGGTCTTTTCCAGTTTGAGTATGCAATGGTGTAACGACTTGAATGCGGCATTGCTGGAAGCTAAGCGAGTACTTAAACCAGGCGGTCTGTTCGTATTTTCCACCTTTGGTCCTGATACGCTGAAGGAACTGCGATATAGCTGGAATAAAGTTGATGAGTTTAATCATGTAAACCAGTTTATCGATATGCACGATATTGGCGATGCATTATTGCAGGATGGTTATGCAGAGCCGGTAATGGAAGCTGAAGTCATGACGGTGACTTACGATACAGTTGATGAAATTATGCATGACCTAAAAGCCATCGGTGCCAATGTGACGGCTGCAAACTCTCAAGGTAAGCGATCCAAGAAAGGTTTAACAGGGAAGTCGGTTTTACAAACGGTGAGGCAAGCTTATGAGCCGTTTAGACAAGATGATGTATTGCCGGCAACTTATGAAATCGTCTATGGGCATGCGTGGAAACCTGTTCAGTCGGATAAAAAGTTACAGGCTGCGAGTCAGCAGTTTGTCGAAATTACTCGTTAACTGTTAAATTCCTTCTCCCATGGGGAGAGGGGGTATACAGTAGAGAGTGAGGCTGCAGTGATTTTAGATGTTCTATTAATAGGCGATAAAAAAGACCGCATAAGCAGTCTTTTTTATTAGCTTGTTTTACTGTCAGAAACTAAGCTTCGAAGATTACCCGCATCTTGCCTAACGCATTTTTTTCGATCTGACGTATGCGTTCAGCAGACACTTTATATTCGTCAGCCAGTTCATGTAGCGTGGCTTTGTCCTCATTTAACCAGCGACGTTGAATGATGGCCTTGCTGCGATCATCAAGTGTTTTTAATGAGTCGCTCATTAAAGTAAGTTGCTGAGACTGGATGTCATCACTTTCCAGCTGGTGGGCTGGATCTGCTCGGTCATCGGTAAGATAAGCAGCAGGGGTGAAATGGTGTTCGTCATCATTATCATTTGTTGGTGGGTCAAAAGTTACGTCGCTACCACTTAAACGAGATTCCATCTCAAGTACGGTTTCTGGCTTAACGCCCAATGTTTCAGCAACGTCGTTAACTTCATCCTGATTAAACCAGCCTAATCTTTTTTTAGAGCTACGTAGTTTGAAAAATAACTTACGTTGTGGTTTGGTCGTTGCTACTTTAACGATGCGCCAGTTACGTAATACAAACTCATGGATTTCAGATTTTATCCAGTGGACAGCATAGGATATCAGTCGCACCTCATGGCTAGCAGAGAAGCGTTTTACCGCTTTCATCAAGCCGATGTTACCTTCCTGAATTAAATCACCCAGTGGAAGACCGTAACCCGCGTAACCGCGTGCTATTTTTACCACGAAGCGCAGATTCGACATAATTAATTGTTGTGCAGCGGCAAGATCATCTTGTTGTTCCAGGCGCAACGCAAGCTCACGTTCTTCTTCACTGCTTAGAACAGGAATACTGTGAATTTGGCGGATATACGCATTCAGGTTGCCAGCACTTAAGGGCGTATTCTGTAGGGTCGTAACCAGAGCTGTTGTCATATCGTTTTCTCTCATAAGGTGATTTTAGCACTCCTAAAGTAAGAGTGCTAATTATGAGGAAAGTTCATTAAAAGTTGATTGATTCTCTGAACAAAGATGGCTGTCGCCCGGAAAACTTTTTTTACTGTAACTAGATGATTATGTTAAGTAATTATCAGCATGGTTCGATTTCTTTTAAGTGTCTGCTTACCGCTATCCATGAGCCAATGAGTCCTAGTGAGCAACTGATGAGTATCAATAATAGCGTTTTTGCAAAACCCAGCCCATGTAGATGGAAATCGCTGTGGTAAAGCAGTGCTAGTCGGTGAATAGGGCTTTCTATTAATAATAATGTTATGAATGTAACGATGGTAGCGAGCAGACCACCGATGATGCCATACCATAAGCCAGTATATAAAAAAGGCCGCCGGATAAAGGCATCCGAAGCGCCAATGAGTTTGGATACCTCAATTTCTTCACGGCGATTTTGTATGTCTAGCCGAATGGTGTTGCCGATAATTAACAAGACAGCGAAAGCCAGCATCGTGCTGATGACCCAGATGCTTCTGTGGGCGATCTCCAGCAGGGTGTAAAGACGTTTTACCCATTGCACATCCAGTTGCGCCAGTTCGACCAATTTATTCTTACTCAGTTCTTTGACCAGGCGAGTTGTTGTGGTTGCCTGATTTTCTTTTATCCTGGGGTGTATGACCAGCACGATGGGTAGGGGGTTGTCATCCAGATACTTTAAGGCATCACCAAAGCCTGAGGTTTCTCTAAATTGTTCCAGGCCTTGTTCTTTGGTAATGAAATCGATTTTTTTTATGTGTCTGTGTTTCTGCAAGCGATTCATTAATTTTTGTGCATCACTGTTTTTGACATGGGTATGTAAAAACAAAGAGATCTGCGTTGAGCCATCCCAGTCACTGCTGAGTTTGCTGACATTATCCAGTGCGATGTATAAACCGACGGGTAGCGCAAGAGCGATGGCGATAACGGCTGTCGTCATCAGCGTGGCGGCGGGTTGAGCGTAGAGGCGCCCCAGACTGGCGAGGCTGACTTGTAGATGGTGGCTGAAATATGAGCGTAGTCGGTTCTTTCTATGTGGGCTGTTGCGCATCTCAGTTGTTGCTCACGGTGAAAGGTAACCCGTTGTGAGCTACTTTTCCATCTTGCAGGCTGATGCTTGGTGCTCCGATGAGTTTGATTAGGTCGAGATCATGACTGGCTATTAATACCGTGGTGCCGACCTGATTAAAGCGGGCGAACAGCTGCATGATTTCCAGCGACAGCTCCGGGTCGAGATTACCAGTTGGTTCATCTGCAAGCAGTAACAAAGGTTTGTGGACGATGGCGCGTGCGATACCGACGCGTTGTTGTTCGCCGCCAGAAAGAGTAATAGGTTCTGACTTTTCTTTACTCAATAGGCCGACTTGATTTAATGCAGCTCTGACACGTTTGTGTATCTCCTGACGTCGGTACCCCTGAATGATAAGCGGCATGGCGACATTATCGAACACTGGGCGATCGTAGAGCAGGTGGTGATTTTGAAATATGATGCCGATATTACGCCTGATGTATGGAATTTTTCGGTTGCTGATGTTGTTTAAGTTGACGCCATCGAGAAATATCTGCCCGCGTGTCGGCCGCTCTATCATGGCAATTAGTTTTAATAAGGTGCTTTTTCCAGCGCCTGAATGGCCGGTAAGAAAGGCCATTTGACCCTTGGGTAGACGTAAATTTATTCGATTTAAGGCATCATGTCCGCCAGGATAACGTTTGCAGATATTATCGAAATGGATCATGAGAGCGGTGAATGGTGAATAGTGAATGGTGAACAGTAGCGGGCGCAGGTTTTTAGTCTTGTGTTATTCACTATTAGTTGTTCACTGTCCATTAGTTTTATTCCAGCAGGGCATCGACGAACTCGCTGGCATTAAATGGGCGCAGGTCATTGATACTTTCACCGACACCGATAAAACGAACCGGCAGGCTTAGCGTGTTTGCAATAGAAAATAATATACCGCCTTTAGCGGTACCATCCAGTTTGGTAACGGCCATACCGGTTAATCCGATAGCGTCATGAAATTGCTGTACCTGATGTAGTGCGTTTTGACCAAAACCTGCATCCATGACGATCAGGGTTTCGTGTGGGGCATCGGGGTCAAGTTTTCCCAGCACGCGTTTGATCTTTGCCAGTTCATCCATGAGGTTATCTTGTGTGTGCAGACGTCCGGCTGTATCGGCGATGACGATGTCGATATTTTTTGAACTTGCTGACGCCACCGCGTCAAAGATTACAGATGCCGGGTCAGCGCCTGTGCCCTGAGCAACAACGGGCACATTGTTGCGTTTCCCCCATTCCTGTAACTGCTCGACGGCTGCAGCGCGAAAGGTATCACCTGCAGCCAGCATGACGGATTTTCCCTGCTGGATAAAATGATTAGCAAGTTTACCGATACTGGTCGTTTTGCCTGCGCCATTGATTCCGACGACCAGGATAACAAAGGGTTTATCTGATTCAGTGTTTGCGATCACGCTACTTAATGATTGTTCGCAGGGCTGCAGGATGGACTTCATTATCTGCGCTAGTTTGATGTGAAGGCCTTCTGCATCATTGATTGCCTTACGGGAGATATCGCTTTGCAATTCATCGATGATAGTTGTGGTAGCATCAATGCCAACGTCGGCACTGAGTAAGCGTGTTTCCAGTTCATCAAGCAGTTCGTCGTCGATGCTCTTTTTACCGAGAAAGAAATCGGCCATGCCGTCGGAGAACGACCGTTTGGTTTTCTCGAGGGATTTGCTTAGATCGGTAGGATTGCTTTCTGCCGTCGTTGGGTCAGAAACAGGCAGGGTTTCCGTAGAAACTTTATCGGCTACTTTGTCTTTTTTTTGTTTGCGTTTTATGAAGCCAAACATGATGATTCGTACGGTGAAAATAATTGATGTATCCTATCATCACTTGACCGGATAGTTGAAAGAAAATGAAGGTGTGTGTTGATTCGATTTGCATTCTTTCTGATTGGTTTATGGTGTAAAACGAAATTTTTATTAAGAGATTTTATTAATGAATTTGAAATTAATTGTTGGTGTAGTTGCTGTTTCAACAGTGGTGTTAGGTTGGGTGCTGTTTGACAGTAAAGAGCCTTTGACTGATCAGGACAGAGCGGCAGTACAATCCTATACATTATCAAATGGTATGAAGGTTCTTGTCATCGAGAATCATCGTGCGCCGATAGTGGTGTCACAGGTTTGGTATAAGGTTGGCTCCAGTTATGAGCATGATGGTATTACCGGTGTCTCACATGTTCTGGAACATATGATGTTCAAGGGTACCGAAAAGCACCCAGCTGGCGAATTTTCAGATATTGTGGCAGCAAATGGCGGTGAGGAAAATGCGTTTACTGGTCGCGACTATACTGCTTATTTTCAGAAGATAACGAACGACAAACTTGAGCTGTGTCTGGAGATGGAAGCGGATCGCATGAGAAATACGATATTCGAAGAAAAAGAATTTCTCAAAGAAATCGAAGTGGTAAAAGAAGAGCGCCGTTTGCGTACGGACGACAAGCCCACGGCGTTAACTTATGAGAGATTTAATGCAGTGGCTTATACCAATAGTCCATACCGTCGTCCTATCGTTGGCTGGATGGAGGATCTCGATACACTTACTGTGGATGATGCGCGTAAGTGGTATGAGACATGGTATGCACCAAATAATGCGACTCTGGTCGTTGCCGGTGATGTTGTTGCTGACGATGTTTATCGTTTGGCTAAAGAACACTTTGGGCAGCTGAATGCTTCTGTCATACCTGAATTAAAACCCCGGCATGAAGCGCGGCAATATGGCACGCAAAGGCTGACTGTCGAGCTGCCAGCAAAACTTCCGTATCTCATCATGGGTTACAAAGTGCCCGTGTTAACGCCAGATATCGTTAATGGGGATACGGAGTGGGAGATGTACGCACTAGAAGTACTGGCAGGCGTGCTTGATGGTGGACAGAGTGCTCGCTTTAGTAAAAATCTTGTGCGTGGACAGGAGATTGCCAGTAGTGCGGGTGCCGGCTACGGTATGACTTCACGGCACGAAACCTTGTTTACCTTGTCAGCCGTGCCCAATGAAGGGGTAGAGGTAGATGTTCTTGAATTTGCACTTCGTGAAGAAGTCAGCACGATTAAATCTCTGTTGCCAGACGAGGGTGAGCTCGATCGCGTAAAGGCACAGGTAGTTGCATCTCAGGTGTATCAGCAGGATTCAATGTTTTATCAGGCGATGGAGGTTGGTATGCTGGATACCATCGGGTTGCCGTGGCAGATAAAGGATGACTATGTGGAGAAGATCCTGGCTGTGACAGCTCTGCAAGTGCAGCAGGTAGCAAATAAATACTTAACTGATGAGCGTTTAACCGTAGCAATACTCAATCCGTTACCAATAGAGAATGGAACAAAAGCAACATCGTCAGCAGGAGTAACTCATGGACAGTAAGTTGGGTAGCACATTCTTGCAAACAAGAAAAATGGTCATCATGTTACTTTTGATGCTGTTCAGTGTTGCTGCTAGCGCGACACCAAAAATTCAAACCTGGCAAACAGCGAATGGTATAAAAGTACTATTCGTATCGGCAAATGAAACCCCTATGCTTGATGTGCGTGTCGTATTTGATGCCGGCAGTGCGAGAGATGATGGTCTAAGTGGTTTGGCCGCACTGACAAATGGTTTATTGTCTGAAGGTGCTGCCGGTAAAACATCACAGGAAATTGCGGAGGTCTTTGAGTCCGTGGGTGCGCAGATAAGTTTTGAAGCCGGGCGTGATATGGCAGTGGTGGGTGTGAGGTCTCTTACCGAGTCTCGCTATCTGAGTACTGCTATTGAAAGTTTGACTGAGGTATTAACTCAGCCGGACTTTCCACGGGATGCATTTCAGCGTGACCTCACTCATATGAAGGTTGCTGTGAAGGCACGCCAGCAATCACCATCTGCAATCGCAAGTGAGGCTTTTAATAAAGCTGTTTTTGGTGATCATCCATATGCTTCACCGGGCTCGGGGAGCGAAGAAAGCTTAGAGAAGATAACGCTGGATGATGTCCGTGCTTTCTACAAGCAGTACTATGTGGCGAACAATGCCACTGTTGCTATCGTCGGAGATGTGGAACGCTGGCAAGCTGAGGAGATCGTTAAAGCAGTGGTTTCGTCGTTACCGGTCGCCGAGAAAGCGATAGCGTTACCACCGGTAAAACCTTTGGCGGAAGCGAAAAAAATCATTATCGATTATCCTTCGGCGCAAACACATATATTTGTCGGGCAAACGGGTGTTAAGCGTGGTGATGAAGATTATTTCAGTCTGTATGTGGCAAATCATCCTTTTGGTGGTAGTGGTTTCGCTTCCCGCCTGGTCGAAGTGATCCGTGAAGATAAGGGGCTGGCCTACAGCGTGTATAGTTATTTCGCGCCACTGCGAGAAAATGGTCTGTTTACAATGGGTATGCAGACTAAAACTGAACAGACGCAGCAGGCTTTATTATTGCTCAATCAGGAGCTTAAAAAGTATGTTGATAATGGCCCTGAAAAAAAAGAGCTTGCTGATACCATGAGTAATATCACCGGTGGCTTTGCATTGAAGATGGACGGTAATAGCAAATTACTAGGGTATCTTTCTATGATCGGTTTTTATGATCTGCCGATCGATTACCTTGATCGTTTTTTAGATAATATAAAATCGGTTGATGTGAAAAAAATAAATGATGCCTTAACCCGCCGTATACATCCTGACAAGATGGTTACCGTTATCGTTGGCAAACAGTAAAAATTCCGCTGGTTTTTAAAGTGACAAAAGGTGATCGTACAAAGCATGCTGTCAGTAAGAGTGGCAAGTGTCGGATCATTGCCGGTAAATGGCGAGGGCGAATACTCAGGTTTGATGATGCGGAAGGTTTACGCCCGACGACGGATCGTATACGCGAGACAGTGTTTAACTGGTTGCAGGTCTATCTTCCTCATAGCAACTGCTTAGATTGTTTTGCTGGCAGTGGCATGCTGGGCTTTGAAGCGCTGTCACGTGGCGCCGATAAAGTGGTTTTTATTGAGAAGAACAAGCAGACGATTAATAACCTGAAAGAAAATGCTAGTGTCCTTGCGGTAGATGACCACAAAGCGGTTATCAAGCAGCAAGATGCATTATCCTGGTTACAGGCCATGCCATTGGAGAACACACCAGATACTCCTTTTAACCTGGTGTTTCTTGATCCGCCTTTCCACTCGGATTTGTTGGTAGAGAGTTGTGTGCTACTTAACAACAGTGGATGTTTGGCTGAGGATGCCATAATCTATATAGAACATGCGGCTGGTGCTATTGTTGATGTACCTGATAACTGGGAATGTCTGAAAGAGAAAAGCTCGGGGCAGGTTGCATATAAACTATTTACCCTTATATAAATTATTACAGAGATCAGTATGCCAGTAATAGCAGTTTACCCGGGAACCTTTGATCCGATTACCAATGGTCATTCAGATCTGGTGTATAGAGCTGCGGGTTTATTTGATCGAGTCATCGTCGGTATCGCTGCGAATCCTGGAAAGACGCCATTGTTTGATTTAGAGCAACGTGTTGTCATGGCTGAAGAAGTATTATCAGAATTCGATAATGTTGAGATCTGTGGTTTCTCTGATCTTCTGGTTAATTTCGTACGTGCTAAGAATGCAAAAGTGATACTGCGTGGATTGCGCGCCGTATCTGACTTTGAATATGAAATGCAATTAGCCAGTATGAATCGACATCTGGATGATACGGTTGAAACGGTGTTTATGACGCCCAGTGAAGAAACCAGTTTTATCTCTGCATCGCTGGTGAAGGAGATTGCGCTGCATGGCGGTGATGTTTCACCATTTGTCCATGAGGATATTGTGGAAGCGCTGAATTCTATGAAGAATAGAATGTCGAAGTGAAATAAGTGTTTGATAGTTTAAGTGGTGTATGTGGTTAGTCTGTTATGGCGTTAATAATTACCGATGAATGTATTAATTGCGATGTTTGTGAGCCAGAGTGTCCGAATGATGCAATAAGTCCGGGTGATGAGATCTATGTGATCGATCCCGATTTATGTACTGAATGCGTAGGCCATTTTGAAACGTCGCAGTGTGTTGAAGTCTGCCCAGTCGATTGTATTCCGTTAGATACCAACCACCCAGAAACAAAAGAAGAGCTTATGGAAAAATACAAAGCACTGACAGGTAATTAATCACTTAAGAGTTAATTGCCATGTGCATAAGTATCTGATCAATAAATTATTCCGTGATTTATTATTTAATGTAGATAGTCGTTATGAACAAATTTCTTAACTGTTTCTTTGTCTTTGCGATCGTATCTGGTTATCAGGTAAATATTCATGCCGCAGATAATCCATCAACCTCAAAAGCTGAATCTTCTGGTTATGTTGCCGTTGCCAGTGCGCATCCGTTAGCGACACAAGCTGGCCTTGATATCTTAGCTCAGGGTGGCAATGCATTTGATGCGGCTATCGCGGTGACGGCGACTCTGGCCGTCGTTGAGCCGTATTCCTCAGGTCTTGGTGGTGGTGGTTTTTATTTGCTTCATCAGGCTATTAAAGATGAATATGTAATGATCGATGCGCGTGAACGAGCACCGTTGAATGCACATAAAAATCTATACCTTGATGACGCAGGGGCGGTAAAACCTAAAGCTTCAATAACGGGTGCCTTATCAGCTGGTATTCCTGGCATCCCTGCGGCACTGGTCCATCTTGCGGACAAATACGGAAAATTAAAACTATCTGAATCTTTAGCGCCGGCGGTCGTCCATGCTCAGCAAGGTTTTACTGTTGATGAGTATTATCGACGAATGGCTGGCTTTCGGTTAAACGATTTACAGGCGAATACAACGGCGAGTGATATTTTTTTGCAGGATGGGAGGGTGCCTGACTTAGGGTATAAAATCATACAGAGCAACCTGGCTAAGACATTAAAACTGATGGCAGAGTCTGGTCATGCAGGTTTTTATGAAGGTGATCTAGCAGGGAGAATGGTCAAAGATGTAAGAGATAATGGCGGCATCTGGACGGTAAAGGATCTGGCGAGCTATGAGATAAAACAGCGTTCACCTAATGTTTCTATGTATAAAGGAATGCGTCTGATATCAGCATCTCTGCCGTCCTCCGGTGGTATCGTACTGTCTGAAATTCTGGGTATGCTCTCAACCTTGAAGTTGGAGAAGATGACTGAGGCGCAACGCGTTCATCATATCGTTGAAGCCATGCGTCGCGCTTATCGTGATCGTGCTGAGTTCATGGGGGATCCTGATTACGCCGATGTACCTGTCGACTATCTGATTTCGGAAAGGCATATCAGATCGCTTGTTTCAACGATAGATCGTGATAAAGCTACTTTAAGTTCTTCGCTCAAGGCGGTTGCCCAGCCTTCTGGTAAAGGTTCGGATACCACGCACTTTTCGATTGTTGATAGTGATGGAAATAAGGTATCGGCAACGCTGTCAATTAATTATCCCTTTGGGTCGTGTTACGTGGCAGCGGGTACTGGTGTTTTATTAAATGATGAAATGGATGATTTCGTTACCAAGGCAGGTGTGCCTAATGTTTACGGTTTAGTGGGTTCAGATGCAAACGCAATCGAACCAGGTAAGCGAATGTTATCCAGTATGACACCCAGTATTGTAGAAACGCATGATCGTATAGGTGTTATCGGTACGCCAGGAGGTAGCCGAATTATTACTATGGTTCTGCTAGCAGTTCTTGATTTTTATGACGATAAAGATGCCGAGAAGATTGTTAATGCAGGCCGTTATCATCACCAGTACCTGCCTGATGAAATATCATATGAACCAGGTGTTTTTGATGATGAATTACTTAAGGCGTTAGGTGCTTTGGGGCACCAGACGAAAGAGCTGGATGGCGATTACGGCAATATGCACATGATTATTATCGATAAGAAAACTGGCACAGTAGAGGCTGCGTCAGATAGGCGTGGAGTAGGCAGCGCTGTCGTCGTGAGATAAGTTTTTACTGGTGCAGAAGCTTTTCCAGCGCTGTTTTTAGCGTTTCTAGATCAACAGGTTTGGTGAGCTGCTCATTCATGCCGGCCTTCAAACATTCAGCCCTTTTTTCAGGGAAGGCATCTGCCGTTAATGCAATGATGGGTAATTTGTTGTTGCCGCGATCACGGATGGTTTTTGCTAATTGATAACCATCGATTAAAGGCATGTTGCAATCAGTAATCAATAACTGATATTCATTGTTTATCAATTTGTTCAATGCTTCCTGTCCATTTTTGACCAGGTCAGCAGCATAACCTAGTGACTCCAGTTGGCTTTTTATAAGTACCTGGTTCGTCGGGTTGTCCTCAGCAACGAGAATTTTTTGTGCTGATAGAGATGAAACATTTAGTATTGTGTTGGAGTAGTTTGACTGACTTTCGCGTTCGATAGCAGTGGTAATGTTTAGTTTTCCGGATAGTTCAATCCAAAAATCGCTGCCTTCATTGAGCTTACTCGTCACGCCGATTTTGCCACGCATCATTTCTATCAGTTGTTTGCTGATGGATAAGCCGATGCCCGTGCCCTCGATATGACATGCGGCATTCAGACGATTAAATGGCTGAAAAATTTCTTGCAGCAAGTCTTCTGAAATTCCTGTGCCAGTATCCATGATGCAGATGCGTACGATATCATTTTCTTTCTGTTTCACCATCAGGCTAACCGAACCATTATTTTTGTTGTATTTAATAGCGTTGCTGAGAAGGTTTAATATGACCT
The DNA here is from genome assembly GCA_013138755.1 of Gammaproteobacteria bacterium. Lineage (GTDB taxonomy): Bacteria > Pseudomonadota > Gammaproteobacteria > SZUA-229 > SZUA-229. Next base: position 5,819 of record WTCC01000160.1, on the reverse strand, counting down.
GTTTCAGTCGCGTGTAATCTGCGATAACGTAGCCATTGGTTTCAATGTTTATGTTAAGAGTAAGGCCTTTCTGTTCGGCAAGAGGCGCTATCATAGCGCGACATTCCTTAAAGACATCTGACAGGTTTACCTGTTCCATAGAAAGTTGAAGATGGCCTTTCTCAATTTTTGCCAGATCCAGAATCTGGTTTACAAGTTTGAGTAACAGGTTGCCTGCGCTATTGATTTCACTGATGTGTGACAGTTGTTTTTCGGTTAATTGTTTTTCAAATGATAATAGTTGAGTAAAACCTAGTATCGCATTCAACGGTGTTCGTAATTCATGAGACATGTTTGAGAGAAAATCTGATTTCGCCTGATTGGCTTTTTCTGCCTCATCTTTAGATTGCATGATCGCAAGTTCATTATGTTTTTTATCTGTAATATCCAGTGCCATGGCAGCGATGCCGGCAATATTGTTTTTATCGTCTGTTAATGGTGTGATAAACCATTCACAGAAGATGGGTTCGCCATTTTTTGTTTTGTTTTCAATAACTGCGCCGATAACTGCTTCATAATTCAGTAAGCGCTGCCACAGCTTTTCTGCTTCCAGAGAGCTATCTCTGGGCAGAATCAATCGCAATATATTTTCATTAAGTGCTTCATCTCGCTGATAGCCAAAGATGCTTTCAGCGGATTTATTCCACTCGGTCACACATAAGTCGATATCAAATTCGATGATTGCCAGAGGCGTATTTTGCAAGTGAAGTGCTTGTTTCTGATGCATCAGTTCAATCGCATGCTCGCGATTATCGGCTTCTAGACGGAGACGAATGTTTTGTTGCGTGTTGTTGAATATACGTTTGCCTGCGGATAATGAAAAAAAGATAAATACTGCAAGGACAAAAGAAGTCGCTTTTGAAAATGTTTGATCTTCAACGATGAGTCTGAATATCAGTAGCAAGCTGGCAGGTAATAAAAAGAGTACCATCGTTTCCCAACGATAAGACAAAGTTGAGAGGGAGCCGGCAATCACCCCCACTAGACACACGATGATAAAAGCAAAATATTCGACGTCAGATGAATAGCCGAGCCAGGGCAGCAGTCCCCAGCATATCCCCGCAATACCGGTGCCAACGAAAAAACGAATCCGCCACTTTATATTCTGCTGTTCTTTTAGATCACTCTTGGTGAATAGGTATGTATCAATGCTTCTGATGAGCATGACGCTTAAAATTATGCCTAGCCAAATTGATAAGTTGTATTCAGATGTTACGTGAGTTTTTAAGACATAATAGATAATCAGAGCGATTACTATAGCAGCCGTGTACGAGAAGCGGGAGCCACCATAGAGAAGTTTTATCTCTTCGAGCTGAATCTGTTTCTTAAGTTGTTTTTCAGAAAATATTTCGTTCGAATTCATCAGTAGTCTCATCCATTGCCACTTGAATTACTGGTAACCATGTTTTAGTTTCGTGCATACCTTACTTAAAATTATCAAAGTTGGCTATTAAATTTTGCATTACTGCATTATTCGGCTGTAAAGTGCGTATTAAGTATTAACTAATTTACAATAGCAATAACAACAGGAAAAGTGATGCCATTAATATGTCTATCGAAATAATCTATCAAGACGATTACATTGTTGCGGTAAATAAACCTCAGGCGTTGTTGTCTGTGCCGGGTCTGGGGCCTAACAAAAAAGATTGTATGATTTCGCGCTTACTGGAGCTAGTCCCAGAGGCTAAGGTGGTGCATCGTCTGGATTGTTATACCTCCGGTATTATGTTGTTTGCAATCGGTATTGAAATGCAGCGGGCTTTAAGTCGAATATTTCATGATAGACAGATACAGAAGCAATATATAGCTGTCGTAAAGGACTGGTTTGATGATGAAGCTGGCGTAATCAAATATCCTATGCGTTGTGACATAGATGATCGCCCCAGGCAGATAGTCGATTATGAGCATGGGAAATCAGCGATAACTTATTGGGAAGTGTTGCAGCGCAATGGGGACTCTGTTCGTTTACTATTGAAACCTGAAACTGGTAGGACGCATCAGTTGCGCGTGCATTGCTTAGCGATGGGGCATCCCATTATCGGTGATGGTTTATATGGTAGCGATAATTCAGTGCAGCCAAGAATGTTGTTACACGCAGATAATTTATTATTTACGCACCCTGTAACGAAGAAAGAGATGCACTTATTTTCTAGATGCGAGTTCTAGTGAGGTGTTTTTTATTTTTATTGCCACGAACTCACTACGCCATGATGAAAAAGAGTTTCGTGGTAGGAGAAAATCGCACCGTCACTGGTAATCTCATACAAGACTAAGTCATCGAGGATGTACTCTCCTTCTTCCAGAAAATTATTGTTGATCACGATGCTGCGGTGTGCTGGATTGGTTGAATAAACGTGTGCTGAAATAATGATGGCTGGCAATTGCTGTTTTATAGATTCAGGCAGGTCATAAAATTCGACAATGGTTTTGTTGTTCGTCTGTTGAGCCTTTTGTTCAGGAACCGTTTTCTGCCGTGGTGTAGTCATATGGTCAGTTTCAGACGTGAAGGCCTCTTCATGCTGGCCTATGTTTGTTTTAACTGGCCTGGCGTCAACACTCTTCTCGATAATCGGATTGGCTGTCGTTTCTGTGGTAGTTATCTGCTGGACTTTGTCTTTCGATTCGTCAGTAGTCGCAGGGATATCATCGTTATCTTTGACAGCAACATAATAAAGAATGGCAGCAAGGTTTAATAATAAGGCAGCGATAAGAACATAAGGCCATGCAGTCTTTTTATCAGCGTAATTTAGACTCGATGAGTGAATGGTCTGTACGCTCGGAATGCTACTGTTTCCGCGTTCCTGTTCTGATTTCTTAAGGGCATCGAGTATATATGACATATTTAGCTTTTGTTATTGGCGGTGATCGTGGGTGTTGGCATGAGCGTGGGCACCTTTAAGCCAGATTGTGTATTGATATGGATAATTGTAACCGGTCCAACGATACCGTCAGCAGTTAATCCCTGATTTGATTGAAAGGTTTTAACTTTTTCAACAAGAGATTGATCATAAATATTAATAATACCCGTGGAGTGTGTGTTATTAATTTTTTCGAGTTGCGTGTTTAGCCAGTCGATGATGTTGCCTCTGTCTCCCGGACGAATGACGGAGGTGTATTGTTCTGGCTTATTCCATAATAAAATAAATTGCCCAAACCAGTGTTTATCTAGTTCTGTCAATTTGATGGTATGTTTGGTGTTACCGGAAAAAACGGTGGCAGAGTCATCGTCAATAGATGTTATCGTGATGTGTCGCGTTTTTCCTTCCGAGTTTACTAAGGTTAGAACAGCTGGACGGTTATGTGTTTTAAGGCTGTTAAGGTTTCCACTTTTATACAAGCAGTTTAATGCATAAGTTTCTGCTTGTTTGCAGGCTGTTGCTCTTGTTTCAGCTTCATATTCCATTCCCCATGTTTCAAATAATACCTGGTAGGCAGATGCCGGATTAGTGGATGTATCATTTAATATCTCGTCAATACTGGTCTGGTGTGACTCTTTGGTTGCCGGGGTGAGGTCTGGTTGTTGTGTTACTTCTTCAGACGCAATTGTATTATCGAGGCGGTTTGCTGCGTCGTCCAGTGAAGGGATGACTGATGTTTGATGTTCTTTTGATTGATCTGATTGCGCTGTATCTGTCGTTTGTGTTTTTTCTAGTGTTTCATCGGACGAATGGTTAATCGTTTTTGCAGAGGTTGCGGCTTCTTGTTCAAATCTATCGTAAGCGTTATAGGGTGGTGTAAATAAAGTAAAAGCCACGATGGCGATAATTGAAATACTGGCAAATATCGCTACCGGAAACAACCACCGTTTAATCTTTTGGCTCTGTTCAACATTTTTAAGCTCACCAAAAACTTCTTTTGCTGCTTTTTTTACAATCTGAGGGCTAGCGACATACTGGTTTTCGACATAAGTACCTAGTAATGCTCGGTCACAAAGTATGTTGATGAGTCTTGGTATGCCTTTGCTCATCTTAAACAAAAGTTTAATACTGCTTTCTGGAAACAATTGAATATTTTGTCCCGCAACGGCTAGCCGATGACTGATATAAGCTTTCATCTCAGGTTTGGTTAACGGTTTCAGGTGAAAGCGAGCCGTGATGCGTTGAGCTAGTTGACGCATCTCAGTTCTTGCCAATATGTCTAGTAGTTCTGGTTGGCCTAATATTATTATCTGTAGAAGTTTGCGTTGATTGGTTTCCAGATTGGTTAATAGCCGCAGTTGTTCTAGAACTTTACTGTCCAGGTTCTGTGCTTCGTCGATGATTAAGACGGTCTTTTCATTTCTTCGATTACTCTCGATGAGATAATTGTAGATTCTGTCAGTATAAGTTTTTAGGCTATTGTCTGTATCAGTAGGGTAACTGATATTCAGTTCGTCACAGATAGTTTCGAGTAGTTCGATCTCGTTTACTTTCGGATTGAGTACTAGAGCAACCTTTGCCTGACTAGGTATCTGTTCGAGCAGGCATCGACAGATGGTCGTTTTACCAGTACCGACTTCCCCGGTGAGAAGGATGCAACCGCCTTCGCTGTTTAGACCGTAAACAAGGTGGGCCAGAGCCTCTCGATGTTGTGAGGTCATATATAGATAACGCGGATCAGGCGCGATAGCAAAAGGCGCCTCTTTAAATCCAAAATATTCGTTATACATATATCAGTTAATGGTGGGAGTTATCGTGGGGCTACTATAACGAAGCATCGTAAGGGAAACAACCAGTGTAATGCGCAGCGTCGCCTGATGTTAGTTATCAGTCATTTAGTTAACGGTTATGGAGTCGTATACGAAAACGGTTTGATTATGTAACTTTGCCTGATACATGGCCTTATCTGCATTACGTATCAGTATTTTTTCATCCTCTCCGTGTACGGGATATATGCTGATGCCAATCCTACATCTGATATGTATCTCATGATCTTTAATATGAAAAGGTGTGTTGAGCGTTTCTACGATGCGCTGTGCAACAACTTTTGCCTGTTTTTCTGTTTCAGCGGAAGGCAGTAGTAAGCCAAACTCATCCCCGCCCAATCGAGCAATCGTGGCGCGGTATTGTGTCTTGGTGCCGGTAGGCGATAATTTATGCCCAGATGTGTCAGTTCCAACCCAGGAGATCAGGTCTGACTCACGCAATGTCGCGCCTAAGCGGTGTTCGACTTCTAGCAGTAATAGATTGCCGATTAATTCCCCATATTGGTCGTTAACTTTTTCAAAGTGTGTCAGATCTAGCAACATAACCGAAAAGTGGGCTTTTACTTTATGTCGTAATTGGATGATCTGTTCTAGGAGTTGTTCGAATAATAAACGGCTATCAGTATTTTTAGCTTGCGAGCTCAGATGAATTTTTTCTAATGCGTCATGTATTTTTGCTAATGGCGGTATGGTAGATTTTTGCAGAATTAATAAAACGATGAATATCATCAGCACTGTGGTGATGAGTGCTAGAGCCATGACCCAGTTTCGGTGCTCCCGTACTTCTTGATTGAAGGTAGTCATATCAGATAATAGTGATATGCGCATTATAGGTTGGTTGTCATTGCTTGAAATCGGTAAATTGACGACTAAATAATTATCATTTTTTAGCGTATTCTCCCAATTATTTGATTGGTAGATTAAATCTGCGCTTAAGGAATTAATCTGTATGGGCATAGCGAGTGATTGCTCTATTTTTTTCAGGCTGTAAGGTAAATCGGTAATAACCTTAATGTAGCCTTTTGGGCTTAAGCCGCCAAAGGGTACGACTACGGCAAAAACTGGTTGTCCCTTGTAGAGACATGTGCGTGATATC
>WTCC01000105.1 GCA_013138755.1 Gammaproteobacteria bacterium | reverse complement strand
GACAGAAGCAAATAACATAATTAAACCTGTACATGACAGGATGCCTGCAATGCTAATGAAAGAGGCATTTTCTTTTTGGCTTGATCCTATGAATGAGGATACAGAAAAACTGGGAGCGTTATTGAATCCATCATCACCAGAATTATTTGATGTTTATCCCGTGAGCCGACGTGTTAACAATCCAATTAATAATGATTCTGAACTTTTAAAAGAAATCTCAGATTAGGCTAAGTGTTTTAGTGCTTATAGCTTGTTCATTTTGGAAATATTATGATAACAATGTTACCTGTGGTGCTTGCTTTCGACCCATAAGAGACGCTCAATAACTGTAAAGAAATTCTGATATTTAAACCCTTAAATCCTGCGTTTTGTACGGTGCACTTTACACGTTAAAAATTTATGAAATTCTAATGTTATGCGGGTAGGAGTGACGCACGCCCCATGTGTCATGAGAAAAGGGTTAAGCAACTCCCCTGCGCATATCGTTTAGGCCGTGTCTCAGCTCATCCAATACTTCAGCAAGTATTCTTTCTTGGTTCTCGGTAATAAGTGTAATGCCGTACATATATGTAGTCACACGCTCCCATTCACTTATGCGAATATTTTCGGCCGGGCAGACGGGCAAGCATGAAAAGAAAACAACACGATAGGACGCGATAAACGCATTCAAGCGGACAGGCCCACTGCTGTTCTCTTTAATTTTCAATGAAATCAGGTTTTTTAAACGGTTTCACCATCACCAACAGCAAAGGCAATATTGTTAAATCGGCTAACAGGGCTGTGAACATGGCAAAAGCCGTGAGCAAGCCAAAATAAATTGTCGGAATAAAATCAGACAATGACAGGATAGAAAAACCAACAATGATAGTGATCGTCGTGTAATACATAGCACGGCCTATGCTGCCATGACTGCGTTTGACTGCGGCGCGATAATCACCGTCAATTTCTAGCTCTGTACCGAAACGATGTACATAATGAATAGTATCATCGACGGCAATACCAATACTGATGGCCGCAATGGTTATTGTCATGATATCTAGCGGGATGGACAAGGCACCCATCAAACCCAGCACTAGCACCGCTGCAATGATATTAGGAATGATGGCAACGCTGGCAATTTTCACTGATCTGAATAACAGGGCGAACATAATAAGGATGGCGAAAAATACGGTGCCGAGGGTAAGAATTTGAGAACGATAAAGGCTTTGCAGTAAATTGTTATACAGTACGACCATGCCGGTCAGGTTTACCTGTTCTGCTGAGACATCTTCCATGTTGTCCAGGCCGTGTTCAATTTTTTGCAGCAGCGCCTTTCGTTTTAGTGTTGGGTCTGATTCGTAAACGCGCAATGAAAAACGAAGCTGGTTGCCGTCTTCAGAAAGATAAGGGTCTATCAGAGCGCGTTTCATTTCATCCGGCATACGTTTGTGCAAAAGTGCAAGAAATGGGTCGTCAAGAAGTTCGCCTTCGTTGAGCTGTTTCAGCATTTCCATGGCGGTTGATATGGAAAGAACCTTGCCGCTTTCGCGTAGGCTGTCCAGGTAGTCGTGTATTTCGCCGGCCTGCCTGAGCCCGTAATTATTAAACCAGTAACTTGTTACGGTAATACTCGGTGTTATCTCTGCTTCAAGCTCGGCAAAAAATTCAGCATCTTCATCATATTCATCTTCATAATTGTCTGGCTCGGGCTCATCGGTGAAATGAGTGGGTGCGTTGATAATGACATCCAGTGGTGTCGTTCCACCCAGTTTGTGGTCGACCAGGTACATGCCCTGGTATATTTCTGTGCTTTGTTTGAAGTTGTCGATAAAACGATTTTCTACGCTGAGCTGCGACATGGCGATGGCGCATAACAGCATGGTAATAAAAGTAATAGCTAATACGGAATGTCCAAAGCGTTCTATCAGGCGTGCGAACCAGCCGGTGATCTCGCCAGTGTAGTCTTTCTGCTTTTTACGAGACACGGGTTTTAGTAAAAGCAGTGCGCAGGGGAAAAGCGTAAACGCCAGTATAAAAGAGATGGCTAAACCGATGACCATGATCCAGCCAAAATCGATAACCGGGCGTATGTCGCTGGTGATCAGGGAAGCGAAAGCTACCATGGTGGTGATAACGGTATAAAAGCAGGGTACGACTTTACTGCGCACGGTTTCACGCACCAGATAACGTTGTTCTGCGTTTTCATTTATTAATTCCAGTTCACGATAACGAACAATAAGATGAATAGACAGGGAGAGGCTGAAGATTAATAACAACGCCAGGAAATTGGATGACACGATAGTCACGCGCCATTCGACAAAGCCGAGGTAACCAATAACCATGACACTTGCTACCAGCGCGGTGAGAAATGGCAACACGACCCAGCGTAGCTGCCGAAAAATAACCGTGAGCAGTAAAGCCAGTATCACGAGCACGCCGATGCCAAACACTTGAATGTCGTGGCGTACAAAGTCCATCATGTCAGTGACAATCATTGGCAGACCGCCAAGATTTAACTGCGCCTTGTCGCGATGCTGGTCAAGAATGTCACGAATTTCCTGGATGTCTGATGCTTCCTGTTCAATTAATTCTGAAGTGTAGTGTTTGAATTCTGTTGTCAGGCGTTTGAGTTCAGCTGTTTCAGATTTATTTAATTGGGTGCTGAGTTGTTTTTCGCGCAGGGCATCACGTGCATTGCGTAATTGTAGATAAGTATCATCACGGCGAAAATTGACCTGCAGGGCGGTCACGCTTCCGTCTTCGCTGACAAGATTGTTGCGGTATACAGGGCTTTGCAGCAGTTCCTGCCGAGCCAGTATTCTATCTACCGAGGCCGATTCAAGTGTTGGAATATCTTGTTCTAAATCTGAGAGCGACACAGGTGGGCTCTGGATTAGCGGTACATCCAGTATGCTGATAACAGATTTGACCCTTTCTATTGCAGCTAGGCTATCGCGCAACTCGCGTAAATCATCCAGGCTGGTCTGTTCAAACAGTTCCTGCTTTGGCATGTAGGTGATGATCAGGTAGTCATCAGTTCCATATCGCGCATTGATGGCGCGATAGTATTTCAGGCTCTCGTCGTTTTCGAGAACAAGAGAGTCAGCAGATATATCCAGCCTCAAATCCTGCGCAAACCAGCCGAAAAATACGGTGGTTATAAATAACAGGGCAAGAACGGCAACAGGTTTATCAAGTACCCATCGTTCATACCATGCTGCCAGTAATTGATTGTAGTGATTGATATCAATAAATCCTTTGATGCTCTGGTTACCTGGTGTCCATCAAACCGTGCAAG